>CAYSYZ010000008.1:0-8140 GCA_964435205.1 uncultured Desulfovibrionales bacterium | reverse complement strand
ACAGAACAATTATAACAATGAGGCAGGACAGAAGAAAGTTTGTGGAAAAAATTGCCGGATGGGGAAATCTGTTCGTCAGGGGGGGAAAGAGACGGCGCTATTTTTCTTCCTTGGCCAATCTCTGAGAGAGTCTGGCCGCCTTTTCCGTCTCCACAAAGCCCAGGATACTACCTACATCCTTACTTTTCATGGCCGAAAGGATCTCTAATGCCACCGCATCATCTAACCTTTCGATAAGACTGGCTGCCTTACTAGGCTTCATGGCGCTATAAACTCCGACCACATGTCTCAACCGCTCGTCTTTAACCTTCTTCTGGGTTTCGACTTTTTTCTGTACCTGTTGTTGTAGTTCTGTCTGTAACTGTGAGAGCTTTGCTAACTTGTCTTCTATATCCTTCTTAAGAACCAAAAGCTCCTGCTCCTTTTTTTTGAGTTCTTCTTCCTTTGCTGCCAGTTCGCGGCGTCTATTCTCCATCTCTCCCCATATCATCAAGTCGTCTAGGGGCCGAGTCTGCTGGGTTTTTACCTGATCACCGGCCACAGCCTCATCACGACTTAGGGGTTGCCAGCGAAATCCGCGTTCGTAAAAATAAAAACCAAGCATACCCAGCTTGACACATATCAACACCAGAACGAAGATTATTATGTACCGGAGAACGTTGAATCTACGCATGGCCTGATCTTTCTGAAAATAAAATCCCGGATCGACGCCTTATAAGAACCAATTCGTCGTTTTCTTTCTGCTCCAGGCGGGCCACTTCTTTTCCAAAAGCGTCAAAGTCCTTTTCCTTCAATTTTTCGACCACCTTTCTTTCCCTGGACAGCTGAAGGAGTCTCTGCCTGGCTTCTGAAGCAGCCTGCCTCAATTCTCGGACAATCGCTTCTTGTCTGTCGATGTTTTTGGCCAACGAGTCGAGGAAGTTTATGTAGAGCAAATACCGGGCTGCATAGATGCCCTCCGTCCTCTTTTTCACCAGGTCAAGCAGATATTCCTCTTCCTGTGTCTTAAGCCGGGTCAGTTTATTCTCTGCTTCCACCAGTTTGGTCATTCTTTGAGCAAGTACCTGCTGGGCAACTTCCTCCAGACGTTTTTTGTAATTCAGCAATGATTCAAATTTAAAAGAATATCGCATGTTACCTTGACCAATTTATCATGCAAACAGAGCGCCCAGTTGGGCTATACTTTCACCATAGGTTATCCGTGTTTCCACCTGCTGCTGCAGGTATTCATTAACCTTGTCAATCATCTTGATGGCGTAGTCTATTTTAGGATTACTTCCCTTGACATAGGCCCCGATATTAATGAGATCCTCGGCTTTTCGATAGGTGGCCAAGACATTACCCAGTTTTTTGGCATCCTTTTTTTGTTCCTCACCGGTAATATCCCTCATCACGCGGCTGATACTAGACAGACAGTCTATAGCCGGATAATGGTTTTCATTGGCCAGATCACGGGAGAGTACAATATGCCCATCAGTGATGGCCCGCAGGGCGTCAGCAATCGGCTCACTCATATCGTCTCCCTCGACCAGCACCGTGTAAATACCCGTTATGCTCCCGCCGCCTCGCTTGGTTCCAGCCCTTTCCAGTAATTTAGGCAGCTGAGCAAAAACAGACGGAGTGTACCCCCGTGAAGTCGGCGGTTCACCGACAGCCAGACCAACTTCCCGATACGACATGGCAAAACGAGTTGCCGAATCCATCATGAGAATGACGTCTTTGCCTCGATCTCGGAAGTATTCAGCTATGGCCGTGGCCACATAGGCCCCGCGCATCCGTATAAGCGGTGGCTGGTCCGAAGTGGCTACTACGACCACCGAACGCCTTAACCCTTCATCTCCTAAGTCCCGCTCTATGAATTCCTTTACTTCCCTTCCTCTCTCCCCGATAAGGGCAATGACGCTGACATCGGCTGCCGTGTGCCTGGCAATCATGCCCATAAGCACGCTCTTTCCCACGCCTGAACCAGCCATAATGCCCATCCTCTGGCCTTTGCCAATAGTAAGAAGGCCATTTATGGCCCGTATGCCAACATCGACCGGTTCAGTTATGCGCTCACGCAGTAAGGGATTCAAGGGTTCACCGTAGAGCGGATATTCGGTTTCGTATTCTACATCGCCTTTTTGATCGATTTGATTTTCAAGCCCGTCTATAACCCGGCCCAGGAGTTTCTGGCCGACCTTGGCATTCGGGCTTTGCTGTCTGAGTCTTATTTTACTGCCCGGTTCTATGCCCCGCATCTCACCTAAAGGCATAAGTAACACGCGGTCATTTCGGAATCCGACCACCTCGGCCATAACACTACTTCCGCAGTTCTTACGATCGATCTCACATATCCCACCAACCGCCATGCCCGGTCCCTGGCCTTCGATAACCATCCCGATTACCTGCGTAATCTTTCCCTGAACGCTAATGGTCCTTGTCTCTTCAACAGCTCGTCTATAGGCTTCCCAGTTAACGGCGGCCGGATTCAACGTTTGCTCTCCCAGTACTGCCTTTCAGGACCTTATCTATCGCCGCGCCGATGCCTGCTAGCTGACTATCTGTGGTCGCGTCTACATCGCCGAAATCCGTCTCCAGCACACAACCACCCTGCATAATATTTCTATCTTCTATCATTTCCACGTATTTTAGGCCGGCAATCTCATTCAAGAAACTTTGCTTGACCTCGTCAACAAAGGCAAAATCCTGCGGATGAACTCTGATCCTTACTTTTGAGTTTTCCACAACATATTTTAATGCCTCACGAACGGCGTATTTTATCAGCTCCGGTGAGGTTTCAACCTCATGCTGGATGACCTTCTTGGCCATCACCAGCAACAAATTCAATATTTCCTGTTCCCATTCTTTATAAAGGGAGGCCTTAAGATCATTGATTTCACGTATTATCCCCGAAAAATTCTGCAAGGCCATCATAAACTTCTCTTTGCCAAACTCAAAACCGTCCTTTTCCCCTTGCGCATAACCTTTCTCATAGGCCTCGTTTTCAATAAAGGCTGCCCTCTCCTTAGCCTTGCCAACGATCTCTTCTGCGTCCGCCCTTTTACCTTCGCCTTTGTAAGCGGTTCTGGCGGCCCCAAGACCATTTTTTGGATTTTCCTGTAAGATAGTTTCTAGCCTCGCAAACGACAACAACGCCACCTGTTTTTTGCCCCCGTTTTTCTGTCGCATAGGATTATACAAAAACGTCCTCTGCAGCCTTAGCATGCAGAACAACTTTGCCTTCGGTTTCCAGTCTCTTGGCCACCTTTATTATCGCCTGCTGAGCCAGCTCCACATCTCTTAACCTAGCCGGTGGGGCAAGCTCCAAATCTTCCTTCAGCATATCGGCCGCACGTAAAGACATATTGCTGAATATCTTTTCCCTGAGCTCATCTGTGGAGGTCTTAAGGGCTAGTTTTAGTTCGTCACTGCTAACCTCTTTAAGTATGGCCATTATGCTACGGTCGTCCACCTCGAGGAGATCTTCAAAGATGAACATTCTCTTGCGTATTTCTTCTGCCAGATCCTGCCTTATCTCTTCAATTTGTTCTATGATGGTTGCCTCGGTAGACCTGTCCGTCTGGTTCAGGATTTCAGCAGCCGTCTGGATACCACCTATGGCACGGGACCCCTCAACGCCACCGATAAGCGTCAGCTCTTCCTGGAGAGCTTTATCCACCTCTTCGATAACTTCGGGATTAACTTTTTCCAGCAAGGCAATGCGCATCAATACATCAGCCTTCAGATTATCTGGAAGACCCATAATTACGCCTGCAGCTAGAGGTTGTTCCAGATGAGCAAGAATCAAGGCAATGGTCTGAGGATGCTCAGTTTTTATGAAATTGGCAATGGTTGCCGGATCTAATTTTCTTATCTTCTGGAAGAAACTGAGTTTCCATTCCTGTTCAATTTCTTCTAAGATAGTCTGCGCCCGCTCGCCCTTAAAGGCATTGGCCACTGCCTTTTTGAAAAACTCATTGCCATCTACCGCCAGCCCTCTAATGGATCCGGAAGAGGTAAACCCGCGAAATTCCGTAACAAGACCTTCAACGACATCCGGCGAAACAGGCTCCACACCGGTCATCTGCCTGGCCAATTCCTTGATCTCCGCTTCCTGTAACAGTCTAAAAACCTCGGTTGTAAATTCCTCTCCCATTGCCAGGAGAAAAATAGCTGCTTTCTGGGGACCTGCAAGATTCTTCTCAGCCATTTTACCTTTCCTTTAGCCACTTTCTTACGAGTTGTGCTGCCCGTTCAGGCTCACCAGGTACGATTTTAAACGCTGTATCCTTTCTCGCAGGCAGGCGTTCAAATGCCCCCCCTTCCTCTAACTCGCCGATTGTAGCTGGCAAACCCGTCATGACCGACCTTCCAGCCCTGCCCGTGGTCAGCCATTTTAATAGTGGCTTCGCCACAAACAAGACAAATACTAGGACAAGAGCGACATTAAGTAAAGGTTTGGCTATTCTTGCAAAATATTCCTGCCACGGCACAGATTCCGGAGTTTCTTCTCCAGGTAGGCCCCACGCAAACGGGACGTTTTCAACCTCTACCTGGTCACCTCTTCCCTCATCATAACCGACCGCCTTCTTGACAATGTTTTCGAATTGCGTCATTTCATTCTGAGTTCGCGCCACATATTCCCGGGTCCTTTTCCCCTCCTTGGCTGCGGTTTCTTTATAGGCACCGTCTATCATAACAGCTACGGAGAGCCTTTTAATTGAGCCGGCCGGGGCCACAATCTGCCTGTTTATTTTGTTTATCTCATAGTTTCTGACTTCGTTTTCCTTTTGATAAACGGAACTATTGCTAAAATTAGCGCTACCCTCCAACTTGCTGGCCAGACTTCCTTTTACCCCCGGGACACCGGCCGGGATGGTGTTCCCCCCTTCCGACCTTTCTTCTGTGCGTTGCTGGCTTCTAATAACCGTACTGTCCGGGTCATATTTCTCCTCGGTTATATTTATCTGCTGGAAATCGATATCCGCTGAAACACGGGCGATTGCTTTGTTCGGCCCTAAGACCTCGCCCAGCATACTTTCTACCTTTTTTCTCAATCCCTCTTCTAAACCGCGCTGGTACTCAAGCTGTGCTGTCGAGACCGGTCCAGTCAAATCAGAACTGCTTTTCTTGTAAAACAGTTTCCCGCCAACATCGGCCACCGTTACGTCTTCAAGCGCAAGCCCCTGGACAGCGCTGGCCACCAGATGGACAATGCTTTCTAACTGGTTGTTATTAAGGCTTGCACCTCCCCTCAATTTCAGGACAACCGAAGCACTGGGCTTCTTCTCCTCTTCGATGAAAATAGACTGCCGGGGGATGGCAATATGCACCCGGGCATGCTCCACCTCCCGAAATTGGCCGATTGTGCGAGCTAATTCTCCTTGTAGCGCACGCTGATAATTCAGTTTTTGTACAAAATCCGTGGTTCCCAAACTAGTTTTGTCAAATATTTCGAAGCCTACGCCTCCGCCTCTTGGTAAACCCTCGCCGGCCAGAACCAACCGCATTTCGTGTACACTATCCTGGGGAACTTTTATGACGGTGCCATTTTGCTCCAGCTGATAAGTTATTTTTTTCTCTTTAAGCTTGGCCACTATGGTGCCGGCATCTTCTTGGTTCAGGTTGGTATATAAGATTTCATAAGCAGGCTTATTTGCCCAAGTCATGAGCAGGACGAAGCTTAGAATCACAGCGCCAAGGATAGACACAAATAAGAGCTTCTGCCCTAGGCTAAGCGAACGAACGAAGTCCGGAATCTGCTGGAATCTATCTGCTGGTGGCATTTCTCACTCCTTATAGCCTGATCAATTTATTGAATCAAGTTAGAGTTGCATCCGCATAACTTCTTCATAAGCCGAAATAATCTTATTCCTCAGTTGCATCATCATGCGGAATGAAATATTAGCTCTTTCCACAGCAATCAAGGTTTCATGCAGCCCAGCACCCTGACCTGATGCCAAGTCTTCAATCTGTTTGTCGGCCTCGTGCTGCAGTTCATTTACTTCAGCCATGTATTTCTTTAGGTGATCACTAAAGTTGGCCGTCGAAGCTCCTTTGGTGTTCTTGGGGCGAACTCCCGTATTCCTGAGAGGTGTAATAATGTCCTGAGATAGAATCTTCTCGCTCATAAATTGCCTCCGGGATAAGACTACTTGCTATTTACCTATTTCCAGTGTCTTCAAGGCCATGCTCTTGGCCGCGTTGATCGCCGTTACATTCGCCTCATAGGCACGTGTTGCTGAAAGCATGTCCACCATTTCTTCCATAACATTAACGTTTGGCATGAGCACAATACCGCGTTCATTGGCATCCGGATGGCTAGGATCATACACTTCCTTGAAATCTTCATTATCCTCAACCACACCTAAGACCTCCACGCCCTGGATGCATGTGCTCAGCTTATTATTTAAAGCCGCCTTAAAATCTTCCTCCACTGGTTTGGCCATGAAAACTATGGACTTAGCCCGGTATGGTCCCCCTTCCAGTGTCCGTGTTGTCTGAATGTTTGCCAGATTGCCAGAGACTACGTTCATACGAGCTCGCTGAGCCGTTAGTCCCGATGCGCCAATTTTCATCGCTGTTAGAAGATCCATGATTACCTACCCCCTTCTATTGCCGACCGTATCCCCTCGATTTTTTTTGCCAGTAGCTGAATGGATGCCTGGTACATGAGGTTATTTTCAGAAAGTTTGACCATTTCCTGATCTATATCCACTCCCGCACGGGGGGATTCGACTACCCTGGCATAAAGGTTGGCGGCATCACTGGCCCCCAGATGACGGCTGTTACTCCGAGCCAGCTCTATGCCGGCAGCTTCTCCAGCTTTACGCATAGCATCTTTGAAAGATACGTCCTTGGATTTAAAACCCGGGACCTCGGCATTGGCCAGATTGCCAGTGACCAAAAAATGTTTTAAGAGGCGAACGTCCAGTGACCGTTTGAGGACCTGCATGCTGTCTGTGAATAGTTTCCCAGCTCCCATATAAGTCTGTCTCCTTATTGACGCTTTTTTATCCAGAGCGGAGTTGCAAATTTCATACCATTTTTAATCACTTAACCCACCCGTTTATGCGGTACTCCTGTAACTTATTGCGCAGGGTGCGCACACTAATACCCAGCGTCTTTGCGGCATGGGTACGATTCCCATTTGTCTCATCAAGGGCCTTCAAAATTAAGTCGCGTTCTACCTCCTTAAGTGTTGCTGTACCAGGCAATCCCGGTCTTTTTTCTACGGGCACTTCCGCGTCTGTATTGTCAAGTAGAAAATCTTGCCGGGTTATCCCTTTGCCCGCACAGAGCAAGACGGCCCGTTCGATTGTATTTTCCATCTCCCGTATATTGCCCTTCCAGGGTAACGTCAGAAGATATTCAATTGCCTCAGACGATATCCCATCCCCAGACTTTCCATATAAGTGGCTATATTTTCCTATAAAGTGGTCACAAAGAACGGGTATATCTTCCTTTCTTTCCCTTAAAGGCGGAATTTTGAAGGGGATCACATTCAGGCGATAAAACAGGTCCTCGCGAAACTGCTCCTTTTTGACCATAGCTTCTATGTCTCGGTTGGTTGTGGCAATTACTCGTACATCTATAGCTATGGGGGCCCTGCCACCAACACGGTCTATTTCATTTTCCTGAAGGACCCTTAGCAGCTTGGCTTGCAGTTGGACCTGCATCTCGCTGATTTCATCCAGCAAGATTGTACCATTTTGGGCTAACTCAAACTTCCCCATCTTACGTGTTATGGCACCGGTAAAGGCCCCTTTCTCGTGACCGAAGAGTTCACTTTCCAGCAATCCTTCGGGCAAGGCCGCACAATTGATGGCAACAAACGGTCCGTCTTTTCTATCGCTTTCCGCATGGATAAACCGGGCCAGCAGCTCCTTACCCGTTCCGCTTTCCCCCTGGATAAAGACCGTAGCGCGGCTGGGAGCCACATTTTTGGCAATATTCAAAAGCTTCTGCATCCGCTCATTAAGCGTAACAAGTGTTAGTGAAACCGGCCTTCCACTTGATACCGGTTGCCCCTTTAAAACATGTGAACCGCATCTTGCCCCCAGGGCACGCTGCACAACGTGTTCAATGACTTCGACAGAACACGGCTTAAGGATATAATCGAAGGCCCCTTTTTTCATGGTTTCCACGGCATTCTCTA
>CAYSYZ010000007.1:528-31835 GCA_964435205.1 uncultured Desulfovibrionales bacterium | reverse complement strand
CAATCAAAACGGCTGTTTCAAACAAATCTGGAAATCCCGGACGATGAATGCCCCCGCCTTCCTCACTCATAAGCATTGATAAACGCCTGCACTTTACCAATAATATTTATCAGCGGGCTCAGTGACCGGACATCTTCCCCCTCGATCAATTTTACATGCGTGGCGTCGACGTTTACCTGCCCCATGGTAGGATCCACAGAGAGCCAGTAGCCAACATAACTCTCCGCCCAGCTATGATAGAGAAACCCGGTATCCTCCACGTAGACAATCCCGGAGATTATTTGGGTGGGTATCCCTGCAGCCCGGGCCAAGGCAGCATATAGATAGGCATGGGCCTGACATTCTCCCTGCCTGGAATGGAGGGCATCAAGTGCCGTAAAGGAATCCTCCGGGCTATCTTTTATCTCCTTTTCAACCCAGTAAGTAAGCTTTTTAACCACGTTAAGCGCATCGGTTTCCCCGGAAATAATGTCTCTGCAAAGTCTTATGACATCCGGATGGCTGCTCTGGACCAGACCTGTCGGGAGAAGGTATTTCTCATATTTCTTTTCCCTGATGGGTATTGACTGGCTTTTATATCCCGAAAGATCGGGCACCTCTACAAGAAATCGGTAAGCGTTCCCGCTATCCGCCGAAATAACCTTAACTTTCTGCCTCTCGTCCTCCTTTAAAAAAACCTCATTATCTAACCCGGTAAGGGTAATATCCAGCCTTTTCGTCTGGCGGGGGCCAGTAATATCCTTTTTCGTTTTTATAAGACTAAAATCCAGCAGGATATCTTTCTTGCCGAAACTGCCCTGATAGATAAATTCCCTGGCCGTATGCTCACTTTCCCGGCAGGTAATCAAGACCCCATTCATGGCCGTCTCCAAGAGGGTTTCACCGTTAGCGTTAACCCAACTTGTTGTCGACACCCCGCTCATGGTAGTTTCTATTCTGAAGGCAGGTTCGTCGATTAATTCACCCTCTTCAAGACCCGAAACTCTCTGAGTAAGTTCCTGAAGCTCCTGAGACTGCACATCATATACCGAATTCTGATAGGTTTTTCCTATCTCAAGGCCCTGAAAGTGTGGAATAAGGTTGATAAGACCCATACCATACAAAGGACCGGGAAGTTCATGGGTTTTTTCTTCTTCGTACCCTTCCCCAATAATCATTACCTGAAGCTGATTCCCCTTGACCCATCCCTTTACTGCCATCTTATTGCTATCTATGACCCGTTCGCTCTCAAACCGGACCAGAGTCAAATCCGGCCTCACGTACTCTGTGCTCTTTATGACAATCTCTTTCCTGAACCCCATGAAGTTCAGGTGAACCAGTCCCTCCGAGGCCACCTTAAACAGATCCGGGGCTGATGTATCTTCAATCTTTACGTGGCTGAAGCCAATTTTTTCACCGTTAAAGACTACACCAAACCACTGTTCACGAAAGCTTAAACGGGGGATTTTTTCCAGGCGTGGAGGTAAAATACCGACCGGAGATTCTTTGAAATAAAGGCCCGCACAGCCAGTTAGAGTAGAAACAACCAGTATTAGGAATAAAACCTTTTTCATAAAATTATGAAACTAACTTCGCGGCGTAATGCTAAACATTCTTCCTTTATCGTGACACTTTTTCTGGATCACATAATCGCCATATAGGTCCAGACGGATTTTTTCCAATTTGAAAAGGATTTTTTCCGGGAATCTCTTCTTTTTGACCTCACGGGAAAAGTTTTCGTAGAAACGATATACAGAATGGCTGGATATCTTGGAAATAAAACGCAGCAACCTGTTCTTTACTTCCGGCTCTTGTTCATCTGCCGCCATTTTCTTGAGTTTCTCCTCGATTACATCATCAACACGAGGGACCAAAAGTGTCTTTAGCAGACGAAGGGCCTCCTCACTACGCCCCCAGTCAAAAAATAGCTGGATATTTTCCGCCTGGTAAAGGATATTGGTTGGGTCTATGGTAAGAAGCCTATCGTACTGGGCAAGGGCCTTGGAAAAGGCAAGCTTCCGGGCATAAAGCCGCGCCAGTTTGAGCAGACCGCGTTCGTTGTCCGGATGTTTATCCACCCAGTTTTCGTACTCCTTTAATGCCTGGGCCGAATCAATACGTTCCAGTGTCTGTGCTAAAAACCATCCAGCTAAAAAATGGTCGGGATTATTATCCTTAATTTTCCGGTATAAAACTTCCTTGGTCGTCCAATCAAGCAATCCAGTTTCATAAAATTCCTTATTCCAGAAAACGTCAGGACGATGCCGGCATAACCGGTCGATCTCCGCGTCAATAGTTTCGGAAAATATGTTATCCCCACCCTGCATCAGGGACTTCTTAAGTCCGAAAAGCGCCCGGGCTGAATATGGATTCTCCTGCAACGCAGCATTATAAACTGCTATGGCCGCTGGAATTTCTCTCCTCGCATAGTAAAGCTCGGCCAGTCCGATCCGCGCCTCGCCCGCCACCATTCCCTTACCCAGCATCGACCGGTAAATACTTATTGCCTCCTTCCATTTTTTACGGATGCCAAGCACTCGCGCCAGAAGTAAGCCTTCTGAATCGCCACCGCCCGAAGAAGACAGATGTTGTCTAAGAAGTTTCTCGGCTTTTTTGGGTTCGTCATCTCTGAGATGGAGACAAACTAGGCCTTGTAACGCCGCCGCTGATTCCGGATCTTTCAGGATCATCTTCTGGTATTCGGCCCGGGCATAATCAGATCGTCCTTCATCGATATAAACTTCTGCCAGTCCGCCGCAGGCGGATTCAAGGCCAGGCCACTTATTTAGCATATGGAAATACATGCCCCGGCTTTTATGGTAGTCACCGCAAACCCTTCCCAGTCGGGCAAGGCCAAGGGAAGCCTCCTGACATCCGGGATTTTCAGCGAGCAGACTGGCATAACTTTTACTGGCTTTGTCGTAATCTTTAAGCCCCTCATAGATGCGCGCCAAACCAAGCCTGGCCTCCTTATCCTCGGGACATGCAGCCAGTATCTCCTCATGCGCGCTCAAGGCCAAATCCAGTTCATTTCTCATCTCATGCGTTTTTGCCAGTCCTTTTAATGCCTGCATGTTTTTGCTGTCTCCAGCAAGAACGGAGAAAAATAGCTCCTGGGCATCGGAAACCCTGGCCTGCCCGAGCAGTAGCTCAGCTAAGGTCAATTTTGCTGAAGAAAGGGCGGGCTCCACCTCCACAAACATCTGCCAGGCCTGAGTAGCCTCCTCCACTCTGCCCAATGCCTGTAGTACCCTGGCCTTCTTTACCAGGGCATCTTTATTCCTGGGTTCAAGAGATAGAATACCCTCAATAGATTGGAGTGCCTTCTGCGTTTCACCAATTTCCAGCAATAAACCGGCCAGGGCAAACTTGAATCTTACGTTCTTGGGATACTCACGGGTCAGGTTCTCATACCCGTTGACTGCCGCTTCATACTGTTTGGTTTTCAGATAAAGCCCAAGCAGTTTTTCCAGGGCTTTCTCGTCCTTAGGGACAAAGGACAAATAGGTTTTATATTGCTGAATGGCCGCAGAGTGTTGCCCGGTAGCAGAAAAGGCGTCTGCAAGGGCAACCATCCCTTCTTTGTGCCGGGGTTCGATTTTTAAAAGGGCCTCGAACGTGGATACCGCGTCCTTGTAAAGCCCAAGCTCGCTCTCTATCCGCCCTATTTTAAAAACTAGCTCGCTATCATTCTGATTTTTGTTCAGGAGCCCTTTTAAATGGGGTAATGCCTCTTTCTTGTTATCTTTTTTAAGATAGAGCTTGGCAACCTTTTCATGGCCTTGCAGATTAGCGGGAAAATTTTTCAGAAATCTGTTTAATACACTTATGGCTTCTGTTTCATGACCGGCATTTATGAGAGAGTCCGCGTAGCGGTGTATATAACCAGCATCGTCACCCTTGAAATTGTCCAGCCTCCGGTAGTATCTTATGGCTTCGTCAAACTTTCCCAGGTTATCAAGACAGATGGCCATCTTGTAAGTCAAATCCAGGTCTTTCGGTTTTTGACTTAAGGCCTTGTATAAGTAACCAGATGCTTCTGAATAGTTCCTTAATTTAAAGTAAACCTGTCCCAGGGCGTTTAGGACGGTAAAATTTCCCGGTTCCCTTGAAAGCACCTCTTCGTAGAGTCTGATAGCTCTTTTCTCATTCCCATGGACAACCAGAAGTTCAGAAAGTGTCAGCGTCGCATCCGTGCGTTCGGGCATTGACTCCAAAAAAATCTCCAGGGCCTCTATAGCCTCTGTATCCTTGCCCATGTACCTTAAAATATGAGCCATTTCAAGGCGCGCCTCATCAAGGTTAGGCTTCATTTCCAATATTCCCCTGTACAGAGCAAGTGCTGCCTCATACTTTTTTTGCTGTGCAAGGCTTCGCGCTAAATCCCACTTGCTTTTCCAGGAAGGAATATTTTTCTCTTTCATAATTATTTTCGTACCCGGAACTTTGGGTGGAGAGGTAGAACCCTTACCTGACACCTTATCGGCTGCAGATATACCGGTAATACCCGCCAGCAGAAACCAGATCAGAAGAACAGAACTTTTTCTTATCATCCCCGTCCTTCCTTCAACCGTGGATCGATAGCATCTCTTATACCTTCGCCCAGGAGATTATAACCAAGCACAGTAATAAGGATAGCCATTCCAGGATAGAAAGAAAGCCACCATGCCACTTCAATACTGTCCTTGCCGGCAGTAAGGATATTGCCCCAACTCGGCGTAGGCGGCTGCACACCAATACCCAAAAAACTCAATGCCGACTCAGTCAGTATAGCCCCGGCCACACCAAGGGTCGCTGCAACCAGTATGGGGGCTACAGCGTTCGGCACAATGTGTCGCCATATTATACGGGCATGGGTTGCTCCAAGGGCACGCGCAGCTAACACATAGTCTCGTTCCTTGATTGACAGGATCTCCGCCCGGATGAGGCGAGCCATGCCCATCCAGCTGGTCGCTCCGATGACCACCATGATGTTCCAGATGCTTGGTTCAAGCAGGGCAACGACTGCCAGAATCAAAAAAAACGTCGGAAAACATAGCATGATGTCGACAAAACGCATGATAACGCTGTCAACCCAACCACCGTAATAACCAGCCATAGCCCCCAGGAAGACACCGATCATCGTGGCGATTCCCACTGCTAGAAAACCTACCATTAACGAAATCCGTCCACCCCAGATAATTCGGCTGAGCACATCGCGGCCTAGCTGGTCAGTGCCAAGCGGGTGCTTATAACTCGGTGATTCCAGGATAGACTTGATATCAATATAGCCTGGGTCGCAAGGAGCAAGTATGGGGGCGGCCAAAGAAATAACAAAGAGAAGGGAGACGACCACTGATCCAGCCAGGCCGAGGCGATGACGTTTGAACCGCCGCCAGAAATCTTCGAGCAATCTCCTCTGCATTATTTACTGCACCCGTATGCGTGGATCAACAAAGGCATATGAAAAATCGGCTATTAGGTTGCCGCAAAGCGTCAGGACTGCCCCGATCACCAATTCACCCATCACCACCGGATAATCCCTGGCCATAACTGCCCCGTAAAAAAGTTGCCCCATGCCGGGTATGGCAAATATTGACTCAAAGATAACACTACCACCAATGAGACCCGGAATAGAGAGGCCGAGGATAGTTACCACCGGCAGGAGGGCATTACGCATGGCATGTTTATAAATGACCGTTCTTTCAGGTAGACCTTTCGCCCTTGCCGTCAGAATATAATCCTGGCGTATAACTTCCAGCATATTGCTGCGCATATAGCGGGAGAGGCCGGCCAAACCGCCGAAGGCTGAGAGTAAGACCGGGAGAATAAGATGTCTAGCTAAATCAACCCCCTTACCCCAGAAACCAAGGTATTCATAGTTAAGAGATTTAAGACCGGATATGGGTAGCCAGTCCAGATAGACGCCAAAAACAAGCATCAAGAGTAATGCCAACCAGAAAGTGGGTATGGCAAATCCTAAAAACACAAATACCGTGGTAACCTTATCAAAAAGAGAATAACGATGAACTGCCGAAAGCACACCGAGAGGTATGGCTACCGCTACAATCAGGACCAGGGATAAGATATTAATAGACAGGGTGATCGGCAATCTCTCCATGATCTTTTTGATTACCGGTCGGTTATCGGGTGAAAAAGACCGGCCAAAATCAAGCCGCGCCAGTCTCTTCAGCCATTCGAAGTATTGCACATGGAGGGGTTTGTCCAGACCGTAGATGGCGTTAAGACGGGCCCTGGCCTCCAGAGAAACCTTGGGCTGCATCATGGTCTGCATCTCAGTCGGTGCGCCGGGAGCAAGATGCAAGACTGCAAAAGAGATAATGGTTATCCCCAGAAAAATTGGGATCATCAGGAATAATCTTTTTAGAATATAGGTAGCCATTATTTATCAGCTTTCAGCTTTCAGCTATTATTTGTCAACTATCAGCTATGAGCTATGAGCCATCAGCTTATACCTCTGCTCCGCCCTCGGCACATACCACTTAATCAAGTTATAGCTTATACCCGCTGGAGCCGGCTCAATTCCCTTGAACCTCGCCTGAACCACGGGCAGGGCATCTGGAACATACAGAAATACATACGGCAGTTCCTCAGCCAGTATCTCCTGAATGCGCCAGTAGATCTTTCGTCGTTCCTCCTGATCAAAGCGACGTCTCCCGTTTTCCAGCAAGGCGTCCACTTCGGCATTTTTGAAGGAGACAAAGTTCAGTTCGCCAGGTTTTGTCTTTGAAGAATGCCAGACATCATAGATATCCGGGTCCTGCGTTATCGTCCAGCCCAGGATAGTAGCCTCAAATTTCTTCTTCTCAATAAATTCTTTGATAAAGGCTGCCCATTCCACGATCCGGATCTTAACATCTATGCCCACCTCTTTCAGCCGGCGCTGTATAATCTCTGCCGTCCTGGCACGGGTATCATTCCCTTGATTGGTTATGATACTGAACTGAAAGGGCTTACCATTCCGATCCAGTATGCCGTCACCATCTGTGTCTCTCCACCCTGCTTCCTGCAAAAGCCTGCCTGCCCTCACCGGGTCATATGGATAGCGCCGCACCTGCGGATTGTAGGCCCAGGTTCCTGGTTTGTAAGGTCCTGTGGCCTCCTGGCCGAGCCCGAGGAGGACACCTTCAATAAGCTCCTTCCGATCGATGGCGTACGAAATGGCCTGCCGCACTCGCTTGTCCATAAACCTCTCATCTTCCAGATTAAAGCCCAGATAGGTATAGGCAAAGGCAGGATAACGGTATTTATCAAAATTCTCCTGGAACTTCGGATACTTAGTCTGTCTGGCGTACTGGAGGGGAGTAAGTCCCATGCTGTCGATGCCTCCGGCCTTAAGTTCCATGAACATGGTCGCAGAGTCGGGAATAATTCGATAGACGTAGCGATCGATAAAAGGTCGGCCTTCAAAATAATCAGGGTTATAGGTAAGGTTAATTTTCTCTCCTGCCTTCCACTCCTTAAACCTAAAAGGGCCGGTACCGATAGGATGGCGCGAGAGAGGACTTTTCATGATGTCCCTCCCTTGAAGAAGGTGCCTTGGCAGGATGGAAATCCCCCAGCTGGCCAACGCTGGTGCAAAGGGTTTTTTATATGTAACACGCAATGTACAGGAGTCCAATGTCTCGACCTTCTCTACCTGCATGAAATCCTCAGCGTACGGAGTTGGGGTACGCGGGTTAACCATAGTCTCGTAGGTAAAGAGGACGTCATCTGCGGTAAAAGGTTTATCGTCATGCCATGTAACCCCCCTTCGCAAATGAAAGGTAATAACCAGGCCATCTTTTGAGACCTCAAATGATTCTGCAAGGTCACCAACCAGGTTCAAGTCCTTGTCATATTTTACAAGGCCATTGTATACAAGGCTCGCAACCTCATGAGAAGGGCTGTCAGAGGCGAGTATCGGGATCAGTGTTGAGGGCTCGCCAATAGACCCCGCAATCAGGGTATCGCCATAACACGGCTGCAAAGCTTCAGGGGGCAGTCCGGGTGACTTACCATTAGTTTCTGACCGGGAACAGGCCAGGCAGAAAACAAGGACGAAGCACCAGCAGCCGATCAACGCGCGACTGGCAATTAGCCGTATTTCTACAAGTGCTTGCATATACCAGGCGCGTATTATACGGCAAACATTATCTTGAAACAATCTTTGTTTTATTATACGTTGATAACCTATTTTAAACGACAAGTGTATAATATAAAATAGCTCTTCGATTACAGCCTACGAGATGACCGAACCACTCCTTTCCGTCCATGACTTGAAAACATATTTCTACACGGAAGAAGGCATAGTAAGGGCCGTCGACGGAGTAAGTTTTACGGTCGGCAGGGGAGAAACCGTCTGTATTGTAGGCGAATCCGGTTGCGGAAAAACCGTCACCGCTTTGTCCGTATTAAGGCTAATTCCGGATCCTCCCGGCAAGATAGTCTCTGGCTCGATCCTGTTCGGCAACCAGGACATCCTGAAGATGGAAGAGGAAGAATTGCGCCGCCTCAGGGGCCAGGGAATCTCCATGGTCTTTCAGGAGCCCATGACGGCGCTTAATCCAGTGTACACCATCGGCGACCAGATCATGGAAACCATCCTGGTACACGAACAAATGCCTCGTCCCCAGGCTGAGAAAAGGACCGTTGAGCTCCTTAACCTCGTTGGCATCCCCTCCCCCAGCGAACGCCTAAGACATTATCCTCATCAACTGAGCGGGGGCCTCCGGCAAAGAGTTATGATCGCCATGGCCCTGGCCTGCAGACCGGCCCTCCTGATCGCCGATGAGCCGACAACGGCCCTGGACGTCACAATCCAGGCACAAATACTGGATCTCATCGCTGACCTTAAAAAGAAAATCGGCATGGCCCTCCTCCTGATTACCCACAACCTTGGAGTGGTTGCAGCGGTAGGCGAGAGGGTCATCGTAATGTATGCCGGACGCATAGTTGAAGAAGCCGATGTTTACAGCCTGTTTTCTCGGCCTCTCCATCCATACACAAAGGGGCTCCTTGCCTCTTTACCGCATTTCTCGCAAGGAAAGGAACCACAGAGACGCCTTACACCTATAGCCGGCACTGTTCCCTCACTCTCTGCACTGCCCGCAGGTTGCAGTTTTCAAAACCGATGCAAAGGCGCATCTAAAGACTGTTTTGTTGCCGAGCCACAGCTCGTCGAAGTGGAAAAGGGCCACTCCGTGAGATGCTTCTTGAGGGCAGACCAGTTATGAACCCACTAGTAGAACTTAAGGACCTCTCTAAAAATTACCTCGTACGGAGTAGCTTCTGGAGGGGAAAACAAGAAGTTATACAGGCTGTCGACGACGTGAATCTCGAAATTATGCCCGGCGAGATACTGGGATTGGTCGGTGAAAGCGGCTGCGGCAAATCTACTTTAGGGCGTCTCATATTGCACTTAGAGAAACCTAGCTCTGGACAGGTCCTATACAAAGGTCAGGATATTTCATCTCTGTCTGGCAAACAGTTGCGAGATTTGCGCAATAATATGCAGATAATCTTCCAGGATCCTTATTCGTCCCTTAATCCACGTCAAAATGTGTTTAGCATTGTGGCGGAACCACTAGTGATCCACAAAGTCTGCCGGACCAGGGACGACCTTGTCGAACAGGTTACCTCTATACTCAAGGAAGTAGGCATTCCTGAGGATCAACTCCATCGCTATCCACATGAATTTAGCGGCGGGCAGAGACAGAGGATCGGTATCGCCCGTGCTTTAGCCCTTCGTCCGGATTTCGTCGTAGCTGATGAACCGGTCTCCGCCCTTGATGTCTCCATACAGGCACAGATAATCAACCTGCTCCTTGACCTGAAAAGCAAGTTTCATCTGACCTATTTCTTCATCGCCCATGACCTTCAAGTCGTATACTATCTGAGCACTCGAATCGCTGTGATGTACCTGGGAAGGATTGTGGAAATAGTAGATAAGAACCTACTCGGACCGGTCACTCACCATCCCTATACGGAGGCCCTTCTCGCTGCTGCTCCCTATCCTGATCCTACCCGCCGCCACAAGAGGATAGTTCTGGAGGGAGATCCTCCGAGTCCCTTAAACAGGCCCCCGGGCTGCCCCTTCCATCCCCGTTGTCCATACAGAAGGGATATCTGTACGACGGATAAGCCCCTCTGGCACGAAGCCAGTCATAAGCAGTGGCTTTCCTGCCATATCCGGTAAGGTCAGCTAGAAATGCGGAAAACCTTTGACTTTGCCTGATAGGAGATTAGCCAGGCTAGGCGCGGCCTTCGGCCGTCAGGCACTCTTTGAAGACTTTATAGAATTGCTCATTACGGACCAGAGACTTATTTAAGACCTCCCGCATACTGCTCAGGTCGCTCTCATTGATGACGGTATCCACAGAAAGGGAATAAGCGGCTAGTGTATCCAGTGTCCGGTGCTGAGCTGAGATCAGGACAAGGCAGATGTTACGCCGGATAGACATGGAAAGGCGTTCAAGGTACTTTAAGATGGGGTTGTTCTCAATTTCTCCCCCACCGTACCCTTCACTTACGACTATGATGTCATAATGATTATAACGCACCTTTGCATAGAAGGTCCGCAGGTCGTCAGCGGTACTCGTTTTATAATCAAGTTCTCCCAGCATGCGGACAACATCCTCTTTGACGGGATCGTCCGGCACACATACCAGGCCTTTCTTTGTGCCTTCTTCAAAAAATTCGATAGCACCTTCCTGATCTGCTCCTGACAAGGAGCCTATTTCTTTACTTTGTCCCGTCGTATCCACGGGTATTTTCCCTTTACAGCCAGGACAGGTAAGCATGACGCGGGTATTCGCCGGCAATTTTTCCTCAGGAACGAGAAAACGCCTCTGACATTCTGGGCATGAGATATCCATTCTTAAGACTTACCTCCCTTTTGAATATCTGCTGTTCCTATCATAATCACTGTCCAATTTTAACCCTTCGATATCGGAAGTCTTTTCACCTTTGCGGGCCTTGATCTGATCTATTCCGCGACCCACAACAGCACGGTGAGAGCTATAGGACAGGGCGGTCTCTTCAGTGATCAACCCGTGTTCAAAACAGCGGAGGATATCTTTATCGAAAGTCATCATGTTAAACGCTTCACCGCTGTCAATAATCTCGTAGAACGTCTTTCCCTCTGACTCGCCATTTAAGATAGCGTCCTTGATACGCACATTATTACTCATAACCTCGAACACGGCCACTCTCCCCCCGCCCACTTTGGGAAGCAATTTCTGACAAACCACCCAACGAACCGTGTCAGCCAGGCGTATCCGGATCTGCTGCTCTTCGTCCTTGTTGAACATGCCTATAATGCGATTTATAGTCTGACCGGCATCCACAGTATGCAGGGTTGAAAATACAAGATGACCCGTCTCGGCAGCACTCAGGCCAATCTCGATAGTTTCCCGGTCCCGCATCTCACCGACCAGGATAACATTCGGCGCCTGCCGCAGGGCCGCTCGAAGGCCATTGGCAAAGCTATCAAAGTCTGTTCCCAGCTCTCGCTGGTTGAATGTAGCCTTCTTATGGGAATGGACAAACTCTATGGGGTCTTCCAGGGTGACAACGTGTGCCGGATCCGACTCGTTTATCTCGTTGAGAATGGCCGCCAGGGAGGTAGATTTACCTGTACCGGTGGCACCGGTAAAAAGTATGATCCCGTTCTTTTCCTTAGCTACTTTGAAAAAGGATTCGGGCAAGTTCAGCTCGGCAATGGTCGGGATATGAGTGCTCAGTTTACGCATTACCGTAGTATAACACCCCTTCTGCTGAAAGACGTTTACCCTGAAACGCGCTTGGCCGGGAAGTTCATATGAAAAATCACAGGAGCCTTCGCGAATAAGCGTTTTAAGCAGCCTTGAATCTGAATTTACCAGCTGAAGGGCAAATATCTCCGCCTGGTAAGGGGTAATCTCTCCAATGGGAAAATCCATGGATACCGGCACCAGACGACCGGCCGAGACCACCTGAAATGGTCGGCCAACGCTTACGTTAAGGTCGGAGATATTTTCGTGAGACTCCAGCATCCTGGCAATGACATGGTCAACATCAGCCCTATTTAAAGACAATTTTTTATACCTCCGTAAAATCTTCTGACGGTGTACTTAAAAATTGGCGGAACTTTTCTTTGTTTATGGACTTATTGTAAGCCTCGGCAGGATCGATCCACCCCTTCTGCAGGAGTTCCATAATGCCATCATCGAGCGTCTGCATGCCGAATTTCTTGCCGGTCTGCATCGCAGACGGGATCTGATAGGTCTTACCCTCTCGAATGAGATTACGGACGGCCGGTGTGGCAATCAAAATCTCCAGAGACACACATCTTCCCTTGATATCGATGCGTTTGAACATGGTCTGCGAGACTACAGCCCTTAAGGCATCAGACAGGGTCGAGCGCACTTGTGCCTGCTGGTTTGCCGGAAAGATTTCGATCATCCGGTCAACCGTCTTGGAGGCATTCAATGTATGCAAGGTACCAAATACAAGATGGCCGGTCATAGCTGCTTCCATGGCCAGGGAGATGGTTTCAAGATCACGCAACTCGCCGACTAATATGATATCAGGGTCCTCCCGTAAGCTGCCCCGGAGGGCAGCAGCAAACGACTTGGTATGGGTTTCCACTTCACGGTGGTTTACAATGCAGTTCTTGCTTTTGTGCACAAATTCAATGGGATCTTCGACGGTAATAATGTGATCTTTGCGTACGGTATTGGCGTAGTCAATAATAGCCGCCAGCGTAGTTGACTTACCACTACCGGTGGGACCGGTCACCAGCACCAACCCCTTGGGAAGCAGGGCCAGCTTCTTTACAACAACCGGCAGGCCAAGTTGTTCCGCTGTCAGGACATTACTGGGTATCTCCCTGAAAACAGCCCCTACGCCGTATTTCTGCATGAAAAAATTGGCCCGGTATCTGGCCAGGCCTGGGATCTCATAGCCGAAATCCAGGTCACCGGTCTCTTCAAATACCTTAATCTTATTCTCCGGGGTGATCTCGTAAAGCATGGCCTTGAGTTCATCATTTTCTAAGACCTTGTACTTGACGCGTTCCATTTCGCCGCGGATGCGTAAGATCGGTTGAGACCCAGACGCGAGATGCAGGTCAGATGCACCCTGTTCGTGCATCAATTTGAAAAAGGCATCGATCTGTGCCATCTTTGGTCAATCTCCGTTCGAATTAATGTTTTTCCACTGTATCTACACAAAGTCATATCGACATAAAAGAAAGAAACTTTAACCCTTTATCCTGGACATCATAAGCTGTAAAAACTCGCTGCCAAATGCGCATCCATCGGGCAAAAACCGAAGTGACGCGCAGAAAATTAAGGCTTGACTTTAAATTTCTAAGTCGATATGTTTCGAGAGCTTATGAATAATGACCCACGTAGAAAGGCAAAAAGATGGGAATTCCCCTGGACAAATTACGCAATATAGCACTGGTTGCCAATAGTGCCACGGGCAAAACCTCCTTGGCGGAAGCTATGATTTTCACGTCCGGAAAGACAAACCGCCTCGGCAAGGTTGACGATGGCACTTCAAACCTGGACCACGAGCCTGAAGAAATTAAAAGAAAGATCACTATAAGCTCAGCTTTCCACCATTTTGTATGGAAAAAACATACGGTCCACGTTATTGATACCCCTGGAGATGATAACTTCCTCACCGATACCAAGATGTCCCTGCAGGTGGCAGATAGCTGTGTATTTGTGATTGATGCCGTTGATGGTGCCAAGCCCTTAACCCAAAAGGTGTGGAATCTGGTTGAAGAATTCAATATTCCGCGCATAGTTTTTATCAATAAACTGGACAGAGAAAGGGCTGATTTTTATAAGACATTAGATAGTATATCCACTACCCTGAACATCCGCTGCGTACCCATCCAGCTGCCTATTGGGGCTGAAGATAAGTTCACGGGAGTGGTCGATCTTATAAGCGAAAAGGCCTTGATATACAGTAGTGATCAAAGCGGTAAGTACACGCAGTCTGCCGTTCCCGAAGACATGAGAGATAGTTTTGACAAGTACCGGGAAAGTCTTATGGAATATAGTGCGGAAGCGGATGATGCCCTGGTGGAAAAATTCCTCGAGGAAGGCACCTTGACCGCAGCAGAGATGGAAAAGGGATTAGCTAGCGGCATCGCCGCCGGCAGGTTTGTTCCGGTATGCTGCGGCTCAGCCCTCCGCAACGTAGGCACCTCCGCCCTTATGGATGCCGTTAACCAATTTCTGCCTTCGCCTCAGACCAAAGGGCCAAAAACAGCAATAAATGCAAAGTCCAAAGAAAAAGTTGAAATAGCCCCTGATCCCGATGCTCCTCTATCGGCCCTGGTTTTCAAAACCCTGTCCGATCCATATGCCGGCCGCCTTTCAATCATGCGTATTTACTCTGGAACGCTGAAACCAGACACCAGCCTTTACAACCCGAACAAGGACACAGGGGAACGTATTGGTCAGATCCTTGCCCTGGAAGGCAAAATGCAGAAATCCGTTGAAGAAGCTGGCCCGGGAGAGATAGTGGCTGTCCCCAAATTAAAGGAAACAACAACCGGTGACACCCTCTGCGCCGAAACCGCACCAGTTCTTTTTGAGTCAGTACAGCCGCCAGCGCCTGTCCTCTCGTATGCCCTCAAGCCGAAGACTAAAGCTGACGAAGAAAAGATATCCGCTGCCCTGGCCAAACTCAGAGAAGAAGATCCCTCCATCATGGTTTCACGCAATGATGAAACAAGGGAAATAATCCTTTCCGGCATGGGACAAATCCATGTGGATGTAACAGCAGAAAAGCTAAAAAGAAAGTTCAATGTCGAAGTCGGCCTTACTTTGCCCAAGGTCGCTTACAAGGAGACAGTCCGAAAAACCAAACAGGGAGTTATCTACCGCCATAAGAAGCAAAGCGGTGGAGCCGGACAGTTTGCCGAGGTTCACCTTGACGTCATCCCCCTGCCCCGTGGCGATGGGTTCGAGTTTCAAGAGGCCTTAACCGGGATGAACGTGCCCCGAAATTTCGTTCCCGCAGTAGAAAAAGGCATCGTCGAAGCCATGCAGGAAGGCCCTCTGGCAGGCTATCCGGTGGTAGACGTTAAGGTCAGGTTCTATGATGGCAAATCGCACGAAGTCGACTCGTCGGAGATGGCTTTCAAGATTGCTGCTATCCAGTGCTTCAAGAAGGGCATGTTAGAGGCTAACCCCATCCTGCTGGAACCGATTATGACTATGACTGTTTCGATCCCTGATGAGTTCATGGGTGACGTCATCGGCGACTTAAATAGCCGCCGGGGAAAGGTATTTGGGGTTGAAGCAAAATCCGGGCTTCAGGTGATCTCCGCCCAGGTACCCATGGTCGAGGTGCCCCGTTACGCCTCTGACCTTACTTCAATGACCGCCGGGCGTGCAGTATTTAGTATGGAATTTTCGCGCTACGAAGAGGTTCCGCCCAACCTGGCTGAAAAGGTTATTGCCGCGGCTAAAAAGGAAAAGGAAGCTTAGAGACCGATCCCCAGACATACGACCCAGGCTTTAAAAAGCTGAAAGTTTAGAACGGCTTTCGGCTAAACGGGGGAAGTAGGCTGCGTTGACCCAAGAGGAACCAAAGAAGGAAAGCCAGTCCCTATCCCGCAAAATAAGCCAGATGGCAGTCTCTGAGAAGATTAAACTGGCCCTGGTCGGCGACAAAGAGGCTCGAAGTATCCTCATACGCGATGGCAGCAAGGTTATCCAGATGGCCGTGGCCCAGAATCCACGCCTTACGGACAAAGAAGCCATCCAGATAGCCAAAATGCGCACCATAGACGAAAGTGTTCTCCGATATCTATCCAATGATTCCAGATGGCGTAAGACCTATCTGATTAAATTGGAGCTGGTTAAAAACCCAAAAACCCCGCTGATGCTGGCCATGCGATTGATGTCCCTGCTCCGTGAAGCGGATTTACGGCAAATAGGCAAGAGCAAGGATGTGCTTAAGGCCATATCTTCACAGGCCCTACGCCTGCTCAGTCAGAGGAAATAAAAGCTCATGTACAAAGCGGCCATAGTTACCATAAGCGATAAAGGCTCAGAGGGAAAACGAAAGGACCTGAGTGGCCAGGAACTAAAAGAAATATTACATAAAGCCGGTTATCATATTGCCGCCTATACCATTATTCCCGATGATCTGGCCACAATTGTCAATACCCTGGTGGATCTGATAGATGAAAAACATGTAGACCTGATCGTAACCACGGGTGGGACAGGGCTTACGCCACGAGATGTAACCCCGGAAGCCACGTCCATGGTTATCGAAAAAGAAGTCCCGGGCATGGCCGAGGCCATGCGCGCTGCCAGCCTGCAAAAAACACCGCATGCCATGCTTTCAAGGGCTTTGGTGGGTATTAGAAAAAAGACCTTGATTGTTAACCTGCCCGGCAGCCCGAGGGGCGCCCGCGAAAATCTGGCCGTGGTCCTGCCAGCCCTGCCCCATGCCCTGGCCAAGATCAAAGGCGACCCGTCTGAATGTGCTCGGTAGCTTATGTCAAAGGCCTTCATAAGCTGTTTCTATCTTTCTGATGTCGCATAACGTTTGTTTCCCTCCCTATTAGTTCGAATATGTGGTATAATATAAGTGAAAAAAGGGATTATTCAGGTTCCTGGGTTGCTCGCGATGTGCGCGTCAGCCAAGTCCAACAAGCACGCTGAAGAGCAATCCAAGATCTGCGGTCGTGGCCGCAGTGCGGATGCCAAAACTAACAAAAGAGGCACTTTGAGCTGGGCGGATCTAAGCGGCATCCCAGGATAAAGGTAAATCGGTCAAAAACCCCGGAGGGGAAAACCCTCCGGGGTTTTTTTGTTTGTTATTGACGAATTCATCTTTTTGTAATAGGTTTTGTGGCTAATCTTCAAGCAGAGGAGCCTGTTTTTCATGATTAACCAGCCGGAAAAAATTACCTTGTCTGCTGACGGCAAAATCCAGACGCCAGACTATCCCATAATCCCTTATGTAGAAGGAGACGGCATTGGGCCAGACATATGGGCAGCAGCCGTTCGGGTCTGGGATGCAGCCGTAGCCAGGATCTACCGTGGCCAGCGTAAGGTTTTCTGGCAGGAAGTACTGGCTGGAGAGAAGGCTTTTGCCCAAAAAGGCTCGTGGCTACCACAGGAAACGTTTGACATCATTAGAGACTGCCGGATAGCCATAAAAGGTCCTCTGTCCACGCCGGTAGGGGAAGGTATCCGTAGCCTCAACGTAGCCTTGAGACATGAATTGCAGCTATATGCCTGTATCCGACCGGCCAGGTATTTTCACGGAGTGCCCAGCCCGACCAAGGAACCGGAAAAGGTAGATATGGTTATCTTCCGCGAAAATATGGAAGACCTCTACACCGGCATAGAATGGCCAGAGGGGACACCAGAAGCTGTCCGGGTAATCTCTTTTATCCGGGAAACTACCGGTAAGCGTATCCCTCCTGATTCTGGAATAGGTATAAAGCATATCAGCAGAAGCGGAACCAGACGTCTGGTCCGCAAGGCCATAACATATGCCCTGGAGCACAAAAAAAGTAGCGTCACCCTGGTTCACAAGGGCAACATTATGAAATTTACAGATGGAGCTTTCCGTCTCTGGGGTTATGAACTGGCGCAGGAAGAATTTCCCGATATCACCATCACCGAGGAAAAGGCCTTTTCCAGATACGGCGGCAAGCTCCCCCACGATATAGTGGTTATCAAAGACCGCATAGCAGACGCTATGTTCCAGCAGGTGTTGTTGCGTCCGGAGGAATACAGTGTTATTGCCACACCAAACCTAATCGGTGATTACCTGTCAGATGCCCTGGCGGCGCAGGTTGGCGGCCTGGGGTTGGCCCCCAGTGCCAATATCGGTGATGGTTATGCCATCTTTGAACCGATACATGGTACAGCCCCGAAGTATTCAGGACAGGATAAGGTTAATCCTAGCGGCCTCATTTTGGCAGGGGGGATGATGTTTGAATACCTCGGCTGGAATGAAGTCAACCAGGCACTTCTTGCAGGCATTCAAAAAACTATCTCGCAAAAGAAAGTAACTTACGATTTAGCCCGACAGATACCGGGAGCCATTCAGGTTAAATGCTCCGAGTTTGCCAATGCAGTCATAGAAAACCTGGATTAACATTTTTGTGGTCGCTACTTTCGGCTATCGACCAGCTTATATTCCCTTCATCCTGCCTGGAGTGCGGTGGGGCCTTGCCCGGTCGGCCGCAGATACTTTTTTGCGATAATTGCATGAATGCCATCAAGTTCATCCGAAGCCCGATCTGCTCTGTATGCGGAAGGCCCTTTGCAGCCGAAGAACAGCCGGAGCACCTCTGCCATACCTGCCTTACCAGGCCTTACCACTTTGACAGAGCCCGGGCCATCACCTTTTATCATGGGCCGATACTTGAGGCCATCCATAAGTTCAAGTTCGGAAAAAAACTGCTTTTTGCCCAGACCCTGGCCAGATTAGGAATAGAAGAACGACCTTATGATCTGGACGGTTTCGACCTTTTTGTCCCGGTACCCCTGCATGTAAGGAGACTTCGGGAACGTGGTTTTAACCAGGCGCTTCTCCTTCTGAAAGAATGGGCAGGGAAAGAAAAGAAAAAAATTGACTTTACCAGTTTGATCCGTCACAGATATACGGAACCCCAGACAAATCTCAAACACCGGGAACGCCGCAAAAATATAAAGGGGGCATTCACCGTAAAAAGGCCGGAAAAGATCCGAGACCGAAGCATCCTCCTTTGCGATGATGTTTTTACCACCGGTGCCACGGTCAACGAATGTGCACGAGTACTTAAGGAGGCCGGAGCCAGGGAGGTCTCTGTTCTAACCCTAGCCCGTGCCGTAGGGCAATGAAAGGATAACCGTGAAGGTCGGCATAATCCAGCTATCTATAGAAACAGGGGACACTGAACACAACCTCGACCGGGTCGTTACTTCGCTAAACCACCTGGCCAAAGGAGACGTCCGCTTGGCGATCTTACCGGAGATGTGGGCCACAGGCTTTGCTTACGAAAATCTACCCAATCTGGCATCGGAAACCCCTCGCCTGATTGCAACTCTCCAGGAAATAGCCAGCAAGTACAATATGGCTATTGTCGGTAGCCTGGCCGAAGAAGAAAACAGTCGCCTCTATAATACTGCATTCTTCCTGGACGGGAAACGAGGTCTCCTCGGCAGGTATCGCAAGATCCACCCCTTTCCACCCACCGAAGAAGACCGTTATTTTACGCCAGGCTGCGAGCTGCCAGTCTTTGAAACCGATTTTGGGAACGTAGGCATAATCATCTGTTATGACCTTCGCTTTCCAGAACTGTGTCGCAGCCTAACTGGCAAAGGAGCCAGGTTTCTTATTGTCTGCGCTGAATGGCCTCTCGTGCGTCTTGAACACTGGCAGACCCTTACTGCTGCCCGGGCTATCGAAAACCAGTCTTTTTTATTGGCTGCCAACTCCTGCGGGACACACGAAAAGATCACATTGGCCGGACATTCCCGGGTTGTCGGGCCTGATGGTTTTATTCTCTTTGAAGCAGATGAAAAAGAAAGCCTTGCGGTCGTGGAGATTGACCCCTCTCAAGTAGATAAAGCCAGGCAGTTCTTCAATACCACTCCCCCGCTTTCTCATGAGTACACCCTTTATCAGGACAAGGTCATGTCGCAAGATGCTGCAAAGCAGCTTATCCAGCGCCTCAAGATCGAGGGCCAAAGGGTCGCCTTTACCAACGGCTGTTTCGATATTCTGCATATCGGACACACTCGTTATCTGGCTGAGGCCAAAAGACAGGGCGATTTCCTCATTGTGGCCGTAAACAGCGATGAGTCCGTCCGCGCCATAAAGGGAGCCGATCGCCCCATAAATAATGAAAAAGACAGGGCAGAAGTTCTGGCTGCCCTGGCCTGTGTAGATGCAGTGGTTATCTTCTCCGAAAAAACGCCATACAACCTGATTGATTCGCTCAGGCCTGATGCTCTCATTAAAGGAAGCGACTGGGAAGAAAAGGATATTGTCGGTGCAGATATCGTTAGATCTTATGGCGGCCGTGTAGTCCGAATTCCTCTGGTCGAAGGGGCCTCAACTACAGAAATTATAAAGCATATTGCCGGCCAAGAATGCATCTAACCCCTACCTTTAAACGCCGCAGGCCTATGCAGGGCTATCCTAACCGGCTTGACCATAACCGGCCAGGGGTTGACATGGCCTCTCCAATTCGTTAGTTTGGAAAAGTCGCCGGAAGTTATCAACCGTTGAAGTCCCGACCTCGTCTGCCTTAACCCGTCAAAAAACCCATGAGGAGGTCTAATCCATGAAACGGAATATAATAATTTTGGTGTTGATCACGCTGTTCTTTGCATTCGTCAGCATCTCATGGGCAAAGACAATCAGCATCAAGTCAGATAATGTCCGCGTCAGGTCCGGCCCGGGCACAAAGTATTCCATCCTCTATGAAGTATTTGCTGGATATCCGCTAAAGGTGCTTGAGAAAAAGGGGGATTGGGCCAGGGTCGTCGACTTCGAGGGTGATATTGGCTGGGTTTATCAGCCCCTTCTTTCGAAACTGCAGACGGTTATTGTGTCCAGGAAGGGGCAAAGCATCAACATCCGCTCCGGCCCGGGAACCAAGTACAAAGTAAAAGGTCGCGCAAAATATGGCGTGGTTTTCAAATTGCTAAAAAAGCAGGGAAACTGGGTCAACGTCAGGCACGATAACGGCCTTACCGGCTGGGTACATGAAAAATTGCTCTGGGGCGATTAAGCAAAATATGCTTATTATCACCGGTACCGGGCGTTCAGGGACAGGCACGCTGGCCAGATTATTCGGCGGGCATCACGAATATCGGGTTACCTACCTCCTGGACAAATACTTTTCCCCGAACGATCCCCATTCGAGTCCCCTCGATAGCCTGGAAAAAAGGACTATGGCTATCAAAGATCTCCACCAGGGGATTGACCCGGAGAGATTTATCGACTCTTCCAACCTCTACGTCCACCTTCTAGACGCCATCTATTACCTTAACCCATCAGCCAAATTCATCCTCGTGGTGAGAAACGGTAAGGACTTCGCCCGCTCCGCGATTACGCGCAAATGGCATGAACAGGGCTCATTTGGTACTGTGCCCCCTTACCATGACCCTTATTTTGCTAAATGGGACGAAATGGCTCCGCTACAAAAAAACGCCTGGATATGGATGTACCGGAACAAGATTGCCCTGGACGGGATGAAGGTTATACCCGAAGGCCAAAAGTTCATGGTAAGGATTGAAGACGGTGCAGATGATACAACGCTCGACAGGCTTGAACGGTTCGCCGGAATACCTGTGGTTGATCGCTCCCGGGCAAAAACGCTGTATAACGCGAATCCCACCTATACCTACCCGCCCCAGGAGGAATGGTCTGACACCATGCACGGAGAGTTTGATGAGATTGCCGGACCAATGATGGCCTTTCTGGGATATCAGGTCCCGGGGTAATCCTGGTGTCGCTCGATCGCCTCACCATCGGGGCACCTCTTGCATTTATTTAGTAATTCTGGTATGTTAGGTATGATTTCGGTGATTACACCTATTTTAAACAGAGGTCGGAAGTATTAATGGAGCTAAATCAAGCAAATATGGAAACAGGGATCTGGCGGGTTTTGAAACACCTTAATAGGGAGAAACCCTGCCGGGAAAGACTATTAAACCTTATGTTACTCCTGCTCATAGACGAGTATGGCCTGAGTAGAGTTGCCTTTTATGAAGTTCACCCTTCTGGAGCCTTCGCCATGCCACGGCAGATTATCGGTCCGCATACCGAAGAAGAGTACGGCGGACTAGACAAACTGCAACATCTTGATCTAGAGAGTAAACTAGAAAGTGCCACCATCAAAACCAACCCGGATTTGGAAACAAGATTTACGGATTTTCCGGTTGCCTTGACCGCCCCTTCTAGATTTCAAAGAAGTTATGAAACCGGGAGGTCATTCTTTGGTGTAGACGAAGGAGGATATCCATTAACAGATGTCGACAAAAGTATAGGGCAAATTTTTGGAACCGATCAATATACATTGCTCACGGTTAAAGGGAGAGCCGGCAAGGTCATCGGTTGGTTTTATGGCGACTACCAATTCAGTAAAAACGGGGATTTGTCAAAGATTAAAAAGGGTGATTTGCGGCATATTCTGGAAACTACTAGCGCCAATCTCCAGATCATAAGAGAATACGAGGCTAGTTTGGAAAGTAAACAACTAAGTGCACTGGGTATGCTGGCAGGTGCTATTGCTCATGAAACAAGGAACCCTCTAACGTCTATAGGCGGTCTCGCCAGAAGATTATTAAAGAAAGCAGGGCAGTGCCCAACAGAAGAAAACGCCGGGTTATTGAAGGAAATATACATATTTCTTCCACCCTTAATAAAGGAAGTGGACAGGCTGGAACAGGCAATTAACCAGCTATCAGATTTATCAAGGGAGGATTTCAAAGTAAATTACGAGGCGGTTAATGTGAATTATCTACTTGAAGAATCTTTGCGGTCCGCTAAAAACGCAAATGGACACAAATATTCTATTAAAGGACAGGACGTAAAGATATGGACCGACCCCAACCTGTTCAAGGGGGCTGCAAAAAATATAGCCAGGGCTGCCTTTGAAGCCATGAATGGCAATGGAGAGGAAGGATTAGCGGTTAGCATAAAAACCATGGGGCCATTTGCTTACTGTAAGGTCAGCACTTCCCAATGTCTTTTCCCGCAATTATGTTATTCCATAGAAACCCTTGGAAGCAGCGATTTAGGTTTAATGGTAGCAAAAAGAATTATGGAGACTGTTGGCGGATGTCTAGATTTTAGAACAGATCATAAAGGGACCACATATACTTTAGTAACACCTCTTTATATGGAGAAACATTAAGAATATCAAAAACATAAACCCAAACGTAGCTCATGTCAGCACCTCGCCTTACTGAAATCTAAGTCACCCGGCCCCAAATCCGCATACCTGTACGCAGCGCAGTTAGAAACTGCAGAAGCATCTTGGATAGACTTCTTAACGGTTTACCTGCTTCTTCAATGGCCAGCAGAAACCGTAGCCTGCCAATGCCATCCCCTGAACGCAAAGTTTAAAGAAAACATCTGGTTAAGGATTTCAGATATCCATCCAAACGAAAGGTCTTGTATTCAAAACCGGCTGGGGAGTAACATGATTATAGGTGAAAGAATATGGTCATGTTTAGGAGTAAGTATGCGTATAGCGATTTTGGGTTGGGAGTCACTACATTCGATCAGTGTCGGCGGCGTGGGAGTTCACGTCACCGAGTTGGCGGCTTCCCTGGAACGGAAAGGACACGAAGTACATGTCTTTACCCGGATGGCACACGGCCAACAACACTACGAACGGATTGCCGGAGTCCATTATCACCGCTGCCAGTTTCAGTTGAATCCTAATTTTATAAACGAAATCAACGACATGTGCCGGTCTTTCGTGCATCACATCCTTAAGACCGAAGACTATATGGGAAACCACTTTGAAGTGGTCCATGCACATGATTGGCTGACGGTCAATGCCATGATCTGGACTAAACAAGCACGCGGGCGGAGAACGATTCTCACCATTCATTCAACTGAATACGGTCGATGCGGGAATAATTTTTATGGCGGCCGTTCTGCTTTGATCCGTGAGATGGAGCGAGCAGGAACCCATTGGGCGGACAGAGTCATAGCGGTCTCCCAGGCCCTTCGAAATGAGATCATGTGGATGTATGAAGTTCCCTGGTGGAAGCTTTCTGTTTCTTACAATGGGGTCAATCTACACCATTTTGATGGCTGGCTTACTCCGAGTGTAGTCAAAGGGCGTTACGGAATAGGCCCGACGGATCCAACCGTTCTTTTTTGTGGCCGCATGGTCTATCAAAAAGGTCCTGATCTACTGGTCGAAGCCATCCCATACATACTCAGATTTTATCCTAATGCCAAATTCGTATTCGCGGGTGACGGAGAGATGCGAGCCCATGTTGAACAGCGCGCACGTGATCTCCGCGTCTCACATGCCACCCGGTTTGTCGGCTTCAAGAGGGGCTGGGACCTGATCGACCTCTACAGAGCTTGCGATGTAGTCTGCGTGCCCAGCCGCAACGAGCCATTCGGCATTGTGGTCCTTGAAGCCTGGAGCGCAGGGAAGCCCGTGGTCGCCACAAAGAATGGTGGCCCTGATGAGTATGTATGGCATGAGGTGAACGGGCTTAAAATATATCCCCACCCGGAATCTATCGCCTGGGGTCTCGGGACGCTCTTCACAAACTTCGAATGGGCCAGATGGATGGGCCGCAATGGAAGAATCGCAGTCGAGGCGGCTTTCACCTGGGATACAGTTGCGGATCAGGTGCTGTCCGTATACTGCCATTGATTTTGCTGGCGAATACGGTTTCAACAAAACGAGCGGTAGTCAATCTGGGGAAAGATGTTGTCCTGGCTCTCGACGGTAGATAGCCAGCCCTCATCTACAGAACCGGCTTCGATGTCCCTCATGAGCCTGGCCAGTCGCGAAAGGTGGGTCTTTGTCCTCCGGGTCGCATATTCTGTCATGGTGCCCGTGTAGACCATGAATGCCCAGTCGCTCGCCTGTGCCAGGAGCAGCTCCCTCGCCGCCTGCTTGAGCGCCCTCAGCATCAGGCCCTCAGCCCGAGGATGACTCCTCGCCAATCTTTCCATAGACAGCGACCCCTGGTGAAGATGCCGATAGATCCAGTCGTTGCTCCCATTGAGCCAGGTTTCGTGAAAGCCCTTGTATCCCCAACTGGAACTGCAAGGCGTTGAAACCTGATTCACCGGATACTCCTCCAGATATTCAGAAAGGGTGATAAGCCGAATCGTTTCTTGCTCATAGGCGATCTTACGGATCAGGTAATGGAGCCAGTTCGGGCCTTCAAACCACCAGTGGCCAAAGAGTTCCGCATCGTACGGAGCCACGACAATTGGCTTGCGGTCCATTACTGAAGCCAGATATTCAATCTGTTTTTCTCTATTGAATATGAAATTTCCGGCGTGGAATTCGGCTTTTATTTCGGCCCATTCGGGAATATAGACCTCTTTTTGATCGCCTTTGCCGGTGACGCGGAAATACTTGAAGCCGGTGTCCAGACGGATGCCGTCTGGATGAATATAGGGTTTGATATAACCAAATTCGAGATCAAAGGCGATGTCACGATAGAATTCCCGATAATCATGGTCCCCCGGGTAGCCTTCCATGGACGACCAGACCTGCTTGGACGATTCGGGATCGCGCCCAAAAACGGCTACTCCTGACGGGCAATAAACCGGGGCATAAACACCATATTTAGACCTCGACCTGGCACGGGTGATCCCGTGGGTCTCCAGGATGGTGTAGCGAACTCCATGCTCCCTGAGTAAGTCATCAAGCCCCGGATAATAGCCGCATTCCGGCAACCAGAAGCCCCGGGGCCTTCGGCCGAAAACCTGCTGATAATGCTCAACCCCGACTCGAATCTGGGCTCGAACTGCTGACCTATCCACGGAAAGCAGCGGAAGGTAACCGTGGGTGGCGGCGCTGGCTATAATCTCTACTTTTCCAAGGTCCTGCAGGCGTTTGAAAGCCTGAACCAGGTTTCGATCATAACGGTCAAGGAATGCATGCCTCACCTGGCAAAGCCGCTCCTGGTACATATGAGCCAGGACGTTAAATTCGGGCTGCGACCGGGTTCGTTTGATCTCTTTTTCTGCCAATTCTATCAGGCGCTCGAGTCTACTCACATAACGGGACTGCAAAAAGGGATCAAGGAGCATAGAAGCAAGAGTGGGGGTGATGGATAAGGTCAAACGAAAATCAACCCCGTCTTCTACCAGGCTTTCTAGCACAAAAAGTAGGGGGATGTATGTCTCGGTTATGGCTTCGTAGAACCAATTTTCTTCTAGCGAATCCTCGTGTTCAGGATGTCTCACATAGGGGAGGTGGGCGTGAAGGACGATCGCCAGGCAACCTTTTTCCATTTTCCAACCCTCGTTATCGGACAGGCCGAGTGAATACCCAACGGAATCGTTCTTGGCTTGGGCTAAGGCAACAATCTTGAAGACACGCCAGAGGCAAACATTTTCTCGCTCATTTCCGTAAGATCAAGCCTTCCTTTTTCATGTTGAAAATGGAGGCCTTGCATCAGCGGTACCTCTGCCTTAACCGGCGGTTTCCTTCCCATTCGGAACCTGCGAAGCTCGGCCAGTCTCCTTCGTAAAATCACTGCGGCACCGATTCGTCCAGCGCTTTTCACGTTACCTAGTCGGTTTTTCTTTTTTGCAGTCGCAGGCTGCACGCCAGTCGGAACAGTTTTGACGAAACCGTAGTCTCCTAAAACGAGCATATAGTCTTCACTTGCTTTACGTGACGGCCAGGCAGGGGGTATTTCGGCAATATTTGATCGGGCTATTGCATAGAATTGCCCGTCTTCGCCTTTAAAACCCAGTTCAACAAAATATGATTTCCCGGGGCTCCAGAGATGGACATACCAGTTATTGGCCAGAAGATCGATATCCACATCAAAAGAACCATGAGCATTTGTTCCGTCAAAAATGATGTGGGTAACCTCATAGAATCTCAAGATGGCCCTGGCTCGCGCAGGATCGCCACCGAACCGGCGTTTCGCCTTCTCGAGTCCGACAGACGTAACCTCCCAATAGACGTGGACCAAGTACGGCTCAACAGGGAGAAAAACAACCCTGGTTTCACGGTACGAGTCAGGCAAGCAACTTTCCGTCTGGTCAGGGGCCACCTTCTTCGCATCTGCTGCCGGCTTGAGCCGGTCCTGCACACCATTTTTTCTCAGCCGCCGTTTGACCGCCCGTCGACCCATGCTTAGTCCTATCTCAGGCTACAGGTGCAGCGCCAGGAATTGCCCGTTTACCTGCCTCGTGGGACTCTACTATAAGGCTGTAGAAAAATCGAGCGAAAACAAAAAATTGCCCGGTGCCTCAATCTGACAAAGAGGAATCCCTCGAAGTGATCAAGACCATGCCCTGTCCCGGCCGAAGCTCGTATGAAAATGGCGTCGGGATATAGTCCATCCGGTATTCTGGCGAGACGTCAACGAATGGCGCCCCGGCCTGGACATATTCTTGTAGCCTTTCGGCGTAGAAATGTTGTTTGTGGTGGATGTCCTTATTGAGTATAAGGAGGCACTCTTGAGCATTGACGGATGCCTTCCACATGAGCAAAATATTCGGGTTGCTGTGGTATAGGATCTCCGTCGGAGCCTCCTCCTGAAAAATTGCGTGCCCTGCCTTAATCTTGTTGACCTTTGTTATGAAAGAGGTCAGATCAACGCCTGTCTGTTCCCAATCCTCCGGTCTGGTTTTCACCACGTGGAGCTTCCTGCGAAAGCCAAATTCGAACCCTATGGGCATCATGACACCTGCTGAAAAGAGCGCAGCAAATAGATAGCGTTGTTTAAGTCCTTCTATGTTGCCATGGAGTTCCTCGCAGAGCCTCACCGTATCGTGGCTTTCGGGGAAGCTTATAGAAGGGGCAGTGTCTCGCGTAAGAACATATTGCTCCATCAGCCAGTAGCCGTGGAAATCCCACCACTTGGAACTATTAAATATGTAATCAAAACCGGCACTGGCAGTCTTCCGGGTCTGATCCGGGGGACATCCAAGCGTCTCCGCGAAAAAGAACGTATCGGGATACGTTCTCTTTGTTTCATCGATAAGCCTTCTCCACAGGCTTCCCGGAATCTGATAGGCCGCATCACAGCGGAATCCCTTAAATCCCAGTCCTATCAAGAATTTCACTACATCGAGAAAAAATTTAAACAGCCCCTCTTTATCCCTTGTATTCCGGTGATCGAATGTGGCCAAATCTCTCCAGACTACCTTTTTTCCGTTCTCGTAACAGAACGGATGAGCAATACGCCCCCTGGCCTCCCACAAGAACCATTCCGGATGCAAACGAAGCAGATCGGAATCCACAGAACAGTGGTTGATCACCAGGTCCACCATCATCCTGAGACCCATTTTTTCTGCAGTTTTGATGATCTCCTTCACTTGTTCCTGAGGTTTTTTCTTGCTTTTTGAGTCAATCAAGAGCGGGTTGAAATCGTGATAATCCGATATCGAGTAAAGGCTGCCCGAGGCGCCTGGACGCTGGATGGGGTTAACAAAAACCCAGTTGAAGCCCATTTCTGACGCCCTCAACAAATGGTTTTCCCACTCCGTAAACCTTCCAGCCAATAGAGGAAACAAATTATAAATGATCATCTTTCCCGGCGGTTTCATGTCCGCTTCTCCTTTTTTGATCGATGATGGTGGATGCTGAACGGCCATGGTAATGTTTATGGCGAGATATTATAGTGTTATCCACATGGTCCAGAAAGCTTTTCTCACACGCTTTCAATACCAGTTGATGATTTTGTAGGAGAACCGACAGCCAGTAATTCATCCGTTCCGCATTTTCTTTATCTTCCCAGTGATTAAAGAGGTAAGAGGCATCACCGAGAGGAAGCCTGCCTTCTGTCGGATGAATCTCCAGTGAAAACGAAACGCGATCCGGACCAAGCAGTTGCAGTGACCTGGTGACAATCTTCAAAAGACCCGAAGGTCCAAACATGGGATGAAGAGATCTTCTGCCTTTGTATTCAAAAGGTATCGAAATATCATGCAGGAAACTCAGGTGGTCGGAAATCCCATAAGGACTAAAAGTTGAGATAGGGTGTGCATCGTGTAAATGAAAGTGCAAGGGTTTCCCTAAATGGCCAAGCGCGCAAACCACGTCAAGCACTGTGTCCAAACCAGAATGAACTGCACCCTGGATATCTTCAATAACCGAGGGCAACTCCGGGTTGTCCGGCCTCACAGCACATACATTCTTTCCTGGATGGCGGTGCGAATAGACAGTTATTGCCTGCCATATGCCGATATGTCCTATATCGATGCAGGCGCTCACACGATCGAGATCAGCTATCGCCTTAAAAAGCTCGATGAAGAGCTCGGGCTCCAATCCTACGGCATATTCTATAAAGAGATAGGGGCTTCCCTTCACCCCTTTCAATCTGGATTCTATCTTGCGCAAAGCGCTTATGTATTCATCAAGGCGAGTGGAGATTTCGACCTGATCATGGACGACCAATCCAAAGACCCGGTCCTTGAACCTCTTGGCAAAATCTTCAATCAATATTTGGCTTTCTTCCTCAAGCGGATGGATGGCTCGAGACAAATGGGCTACCGCGGGGCTTTCAGGGGTGGGCTTGAATCTCAACAGCCGCTCCAGCTCCATTGGCGTGTCTGCATAAAATTCAGGGCCAAGCCCCCCTTCTTTAAAGCGCAGGCTGGCTAAATATAAAAGGGCATCGTCGCCTTCAACCCTTTTCTGAAAAAGCGCCATCAAACGCGGAGTAAGGCTGTTCTTCTTACCGGCCATCTTTACACACACCTATCTGCTGCGGGCGCGATTGGACCAGAAAGATTGTATTCGCTAAGACCAGGCCCTCTATGTCTTGAGGCTGCCCCAATGCTTCCTCTACGAATCGTCCGATTGCCCCCAACTTCCTTCCCAACTGGGACTTATAGCCTTCGTCTTTAGAGAGTTCAATCCTGGAATAATCCAGCGTCTTGCGGATAAGACCTGCAGTGGCATCGGGCCATAGGGCATGGCTAAAACTGGCAAAGGCCAGCATTTGCACCCCTCCCTTGTCCTTACTGCAGACCATCCGGTAAGGACTACCGGGCATTGCTCCAGATGCCAGCGTTTCGCCCAGGCCTACCGCCAGCTCTACGTAAATTTCATCCGGGTGGTGAGTTATGGGATTTACAGTATGCATGATGAACGAAAGTTCCGGCACGAGCATCGGTTGGATGAGCACAGCCATGTGGCTCTTCTCATGGGGAATACCAAACGCTCGCCTGTTCGTGACCGCACGCTTTGTCCATAGTGATGCCCAAACCTTGCGCACTGCGTGCGCCGCCTCGGACGGTAGTATATTGGCAACCGACTCATAAAGCCCGGCCCCCGCCGCCGCCTCCAGATCCTCGCAATTGGCACTGGAGCGCACCATCAACCGGTCGCTTCCGATGAAATTTTCCATCACCCCGCAAACAATCTCATCGGGTACTTTGAGCTGCATGATTATATCGCTCAGTCTCCTTAAGGCTTCCGGAGAATCGTTTGATGCCAGCTCATCCAACCGGCTAACCAATGCCCGGTATTCTTTTTCCACTTCCGGTGTGGAGTGCAGTAACTCTTCCATCACTCCAAATGGAATCACGACTCCCGGAAGCGCTTCAAAGTCTGCTCCCCCAAGTCGCGACAGTTCTACCAGTCGCCTTGCTGCATCCGCCTTGCTGCCTCCCGTTGATGTGGTAACCTCGTCCAGTGGGATCAATCCGCGCTCGCAGCATAGAAGGATCTCAGGTACCTCCACCGGTTGTTGCCAAGATTTCCTTTTGTCGCCGTGCAATTCTCCATCCCTTAAGCCGGAAAAGATCTCAACCTTCACTCTTTCCGCAGATACATCCAAGGTGAGCCGCTTCCCCGAGGAATCCTCCAACGCTGCAAAACGATCCGCATCTTTGCATACGGCAAATACCACTCCCCCCTGCCGGGCCCGGACTGCAAGGTGAGAGAGGTGGGGTATTTCCTGAGCAGCAATAATGCCAAACACCCCCACGGGAATCTCCTCATCACCTTCTGCTTTTTGCACCAGAGCCACAATCGGTTCCTTACAGGAATCTGATAAATCATTAAGACCTGGGGCCGCTACCAGGCGGCCGGAGGCCTTGCCGGGGACTATGGCATCCCATGAGGAAAGAGCTGCAAGCACCCGGATGTTTTTTAGAAGAACGGCCACCAGCCTTGAGAGCTGGAAGACCAGGTGGCTTCGAATATCAGCTTCGCAGAAAACCCTTATGGCGTGTTCAGCTACACCCAGAGCCCGGCCCAACCTTTCGACCCTTTCAGGAAACAAAGCCAAAATCTTATCACAGTAAAATTCTGCCAGTCGCTCGCATCTATCAAGCGTGGCCTTGAGACGAATCAGTTGTTGGATGTCTCGGGGCTCAAACCGCGGAGACCAGGCGCTTAATTCGGATTCTACGGCATGGCATTCCTCAACGTCAAAACCAGTTAGACGAAGATTTTCAATAGTCCGGGCCAGGCAGCGCAGCGCCCGCGACCAGGGCATCCCGTCTTTTAAGGCTTCAAGGTGATTGATCAGTTGGCTCAACAGAACAAAGGAAAAATTCTCCAGCCTGATATCCGCCAGTCGAAGTTCCTGTGCCTCGCAACCGGAATTGTCTTCTAGTCTTTCGCGAAATCGGGCGCGAAGCATTGTCAAAAGGTCGAATGTCGTCACCTGTTGTCCGGGAGTCTCTGCCTTTTC
>CAYSYZ010000007.1:0-518 GCA_964435205.1 uncultured Desulfovibrionales bacterium | reverse complement strand
GCTTCAAGAAATTCGCAGATCAGCCCGGCTTCTTGGGCATTTCCGTTTTTAGTCATTGTTTCAAGTTGTTCATCCAAAGAGCGGGCATTGAAAAACTCCTTGAGTTCCCCATGGAATTTCTTGAATTCATCCACGAAGGTGCACGGATAATCGGCATCTGGAGCGGTTATCCTCCTAAAAAGAGCCTCCGAGGTGGCCAGGTCTTCAGGGCTGGCGCAGCGATGTAGCTTGTTCTGGAGAGTGTGCTTGATCTCTCGTTTTAGTTCCTGCGGGATATCGTTTCTATGGGCGATGTCCCGTATTCGCGTGAGTGGTTCCCCTCTGGTAAAGGAACTGTTGCAAGACGGCAGCCACGGATAGATTTTCCTGATGACAAAAACGTTGTCTGGTGTGGTCATTTCGGATAGGCGGTCCTGTATGCCGCGTGCCATCCTTGCATGATGACACGGACGATAGTGCCCGCCATCTTCGCTGCAGGAGGCTTCACCCGTGCCTATGAAATGAATGTAGATTGCCAG
>CAYSYZ010000006.1:0-32798 GCA_964435205.1 uncultured Desulfovibrionales bacterium | reverse complement strand
ATTCTGGACAGAAATTCCCGAAGATGTTATCTTTAACCCAGTTCCTTTTTGCATGGTCAATCGATGAAACCTAACCGTTTAGAGCTCTTAGCTCCGGCAGGAAATTTGGAGGCGTTCTGGGCGGCCGTGGAGAAAAGAGCCGATGCCATTTACATCGGCTGGAGTAGTTTTAACGCCCGCGTCCAGGCCGAAAACTTTTCCCTTCAGGATATAAGCCGGATGGTTCCGTTCGCCCACAAGCATGGCGTAAAGGTATACATGGCCTTGAATATCCTGCTCAAGGAAAAAGAACTTCCGGACATAGTAGAAGGACTCCGAGCGCTGGAGGAGTTTCCACCTGATGCCCTGATCATCCAGGATATGGGTCTGTATTATCTACTAAGGAATTACTTCCCACGGTTTCGCCTTCACGGCAGCACCCTTATGACCATTCATAATCGCCTCGGCGCTAACTATTTGCACGATTTAGGGTTTAAGCGGGTCGTACTCGCTCGCGAATTGTCAATAAGTGAAATAAGCGCCATCTATGCTGGTTCTCGTGTTGAACTGGAGGTCTTTGTTCAAGGTGCTCTCTGTTACAGCTTTTCCGGACTCTGTCTGATGAGCAGCTACCTGGGAGGTAAGTCCAGTATGCGCGGGCGGTGTGTCCAGCCATGCCGTCGATTATACTCGAGTGGCAAGAAACGCGGTTCCTTTTTCTCCATGAATGACCTTTCAGCTATTAGATTATTGCCTGAGCTGAAAAAGGCCGGCGTTACCTCGGTCAAGATTGAAGGAAGAATGCGGAGCGCACACTATGTAGGTTCCGTAATAGACGCTTACCGGACGGTATTGGATGCACCGGAAGGAAATAAAGAGGCCATGGACCAAGCTGAAAGCCTGATAAGGGGATGCTTGGGCCGGAGGACGACCACCGGTTACTTCTTTTACCCGCGTACCCCAGAAATCGTCACTCCTCATTTCTCCAGCACTGCAGGCCTGTTTCTGGGGAAAATTATATCGGCGCGGAGCGGCAACGTCATGGTAAAACTTGCAGCTGACGTAAGCCTCGGGGACCGTTTGCGTCTGGTAACGCGCGAAACTGACCCGCAACATTCGTTCACTTTGAGGCGGATGTTTGTGGAAGGAAAGGACACGGGGACTGCATCCCGCGGACAGGAGATAGCGGTTGAGGTTCCTGTTGTTTGCCGCAAAGGGGATTCGCTATTCAAGGTGGATGTGAAAGACGGGACCCTTTTACGCGGTTCAAACCGGATCCGGGAGCTTCTTTTCGCTGCCACTAAAAGCGGCAACAGGAGAAGATCGTTAGCAAAAAAAGACCGGCCGGATATTTCTTAGTTGTTTCGTAAAAGACCAAAACCTAAGCAGAGAAAAGGGCTCAAGTGGTGGGTAAAGTTAGGAGATCTAAAATCCCTGCTTGATGACCAATTCCAGGGTGTGGATCGCCTCCTCATCCTTCTGGACAAAGACAATCTTGCCCAGTACAAGCGCTACCGCAAACGGCTCTTGCATATCAAAAACCGATTTGCCTGGATGCTGCCACCCATCATTCAGGAAAAAGACCGGCCGTTTTACGAAGACGCGATAAACAAACTGTACGGTGCAGGGTCAAAATATTGGCACCTCGGACACATAAGCCAGCGGCAGCTCTTTTCCCAAAAGAAAGACGTTCGCCTTTCGGCCAGTTACACAGCTAACGTACTCAATTCGTTATCGATGCGATCTCTTTATGATCTCGGAATCACGGAAGTGGAGTTCTCTATCGAAACAGATATGGAAAACCTAAAAGAAGCACTGGCACATGCTGATGATTGTTCTGTGGGACTGACGGTTTACGGCCGTCCACCTCTGTTCACCTCTCGGTTACTACCGCCCGGCCTAAGCGCCGGTTCAACCTTAAAGAGTCCTAAAGGAGAGGTTTTTTATATTAACTGCTATCAAGATCTTACCCTCGTACATTTCTCGCACCCATATTCTCTCCTGGCCTATAGGGAAAATCTGGAGAGGCTGGGACTTTCTTTTGTGGTCATCGATTTCACCTGGGAACGTCCGGCAAAAAACGTGTTGTCCAGCATTTTGCAGGGAAAATCGAGCAAAAAAGCCAGAAGCAAGGCGGACACGTTTAATTTCCTCCGGCCGCTGGCCTGATTAGGGCTAAATTTAAAGGAGTGTTACTGAAAACCATGTGGGGAATACTCGATTTTCTGCTTAGGATGGTTAAGCCAGCATCCAGCCGGGCCCTTACAGCAAAGGCGCCATCGGCAGGACTTTCTACACTGGAAAAGGATGCCACCCGGTATCATGTAGAGGCCATGAACTATCTTCGGCAGGCTATTTATGAAAAGGCTGAAGAAAGTGCGCTTATGGCATTGAATACCTGGAAACAGCTTCGCCAGATGGGAAGGCCAGATGGCTATGGTGGCTACTTGACAGACCGTCTAGCAGCCGAACGCATAAAAACGCTCACCGAGGTTCACACCTATTCTCACGAATGTAAAGAAATTTCGGCGTCAATCTTTTCCTGCCTGGACACACAAGCTTTTCTAGAACAAAAAGAACTGGAAAGAAAAATCAACTGCAAAGGGAAAAAGCTCATCCACCTTCTTCACGAACTGGGAATGGCTGGTCTTGTCGAAAAGCGCGAAAAGGAAAATGGCAGCATCCTATGGCGCAAGCGGACGAATGACTGACCCTGGTAAAACCTCTTCTTTATCAAAATCGCTCTCTATGCAACCCGGATAGATGATACTATTGGGGCCTATTCGAACGTTTGAGGGCAAAAGGGATTGCTTACCGATAATGGTCAATCCGGTAAAGAGTTGGTCGGGGAACTCCTGGTTAGGAACGTCTTTAGGCCCCAGCCCGATAATAACGTTCTTGCCCGTTTGCACCCTCTTATCCAGTACAGCCTTTTCTAAATGGCTACCAGCCATAATCTGGCATTCATGCATAACTATGGAATCTTTTACTAAAGCACCTTTTGCCACGTATACACCTGGTGACAGGACTGAGTGTTCGACCCTTCCCTCGATAATGCAGCCGGCAGATATGACGCAATCGGCCACCTCCGCCCCCGGCAGGATCTGAACCGGCGGGCGATCAGACAGCAGACCTGCCTCTTCTAGATTTGGCTTCACTCCCCAGGCTTCGGGATTAAGCCCACTCGCTGGGTCAAGGAGATCCATATTCGCCTTCCAATAAGCGTCAAGCGTTCCGACATCGCGCCAGTATCCCTCAAAGGGATAGGCATAAACAGAGTCTTCTTTTATGGCCAGGGGTATAATATGTTTTCCGAAGTCATGTTCGGATGATCCTTGTAATACAGACAGAAGATATGTGGTTTTGAATACGTAAATGCCCATAGAAGCCAGGTTGGTTCTTGGCAGCCTCGGCTTTTCTTCCCATTCACAGATACGCCCTTTTGGGTCAGCAATAGCCGTCCCAAAGTGTTTTATCTGGTCCATGGGAACCGTCATCATGGCGACAGTCAAATCGGCCTTCCTTCTACGATGAAACTGGATCATGGCCTGATAATCCATGTAGTATATATGGTCGCCGGATAGAACTAAGACCTCCCGTGCCGGATGCGAGTTGATGTAGTCCATGTTTTGACGTATGGCATCGGCTGTACCCTTGTACCAGTCGGAATCTTTTCGGCCGGTGCGCGGAGGAAGTATCTTTGCCCCACGTCCGCGACCGATAAAGTCCCACGGAGCACCTGTGCCGATGTGCTCCATAAGAGACAGGGGCTTGTACTGGGTAAGAACTGCCACGTTATCGATACCCGAATTCATCACATTGCTGAGGGTGAAGTCTATAATCCGGTAGATTCCGCCAAACGGTACTGCCGGTTTAGCGCGGGCTTCTACCAGAACGTTAAGACGGCTGCCAACACCACCAGCCAGCAACATAACGAGCGTATCGATCATTGTACTGTCTCTCCGGACGGGATTTCTTTTCCTGGGAACTTATCAGGGCTGAGATCGGGGTAGATAGTACATCCCTGCCCGATCACCATTTCAGCCGGAACATGAGTAGACCGGCCGATGACGGTGATTCCACCCTGTACGGTGTCTGCACCATTTCTTCTCCCGATGACCGTCTTGGCATCGATCACCACGTCAACATCGGATACTACCCTTTCCAGGCAGGCTCCCTCTTCCACCGTGGTGTCGAAAAAGAGTACAGAATCCCTTACAATGGCCCCTTCGGCTACTCTGACTCCAGAGAAAAGAACACTGTTTTGAACCCGTCCTTCAATACGGCACCCATTGTAAAAACTGGAATTGTAAATATCTGCGCTTTTCCCAATAATCGCCGGCTGGCGGTCGCGAATCGCCTGGTGATCGAGGTTGGTTCTGAGCATCCACTCTTTCGGGGAGATTTTTGGCTTTCGTCCAAGCGTATCCATGTTGGCCTGCCAGTACTCTTCCAGTCTACGACTATAGTTCCAGTATCCGGCATGCTTGTACCCATATACTCTGTAGCCTCCGAGCATGCCCGGGATGATATCCTGGCCAAACTCGTGTGAATTACCCTTGGCATTCTCCTGCAGTACCTCCCGCAATACCTCAGGCCTGAACAGATAGATAGTCATGGAAGCCCAGTTTGAGGCTGGTCTGTCTGGCTTTTCCTGATATAGCTCTATCTTTCCGCCGATCTTTTCTTCCTCGGCTATCCTTGCCAGGCCAAAACGGGAGGCCTCTTTTATGTCGACCTGTACGAAGGCCGCAGTAAGATCGGCCTTTTTCCTCAGATGGTAGTTGATCATCGGCTGGTAGTCCATTTTATAAATGTGGTCGCCAGAAAGGACCATGACCAGCTCTGGCCGGTAGTAGTCAATAAAACTTAGATTCTGGAATACAGCATCCGCCGTCCCCTGATACCAGTCAGAGGCCTTATGCCCTTGAAAGGGGGGTAACATGGTAACACCGCGATTCCTGCCCACCATGTCCCAGGAAGCCCCCTGACCGATGTGGTTTATCAGGGAGTAAGATCGATACTGAGAAAGGATGCCCACATTCTCGATGCCTGAATATCTGAGATTGCTTAATGGACAGTCGATGACACGATAAACTCCACCAAAGGGAACAGCTGATTTAGGCCGATAAAAAGTTAGTACACTCAGTTCGTCTGCGCGGCCGCCAGCTAGAATCATGGCCAGAATCTTTTTCATGTAGAAAAACTCCCTGTGAGGCGGAAAGGCTAGAATCGATTAAGGAGATCAGCCGCTTGAGGGTTTTGCCCCGCTCTCTCTCATCAGCCCTGTATCAGGCATTTTACACTTCTGCTTTTGGCACAACTACGATCCCTGAGGGGTCAACAAAATAATGCTGGCGATCCCGGTCCAGATCATATCCGATAAAAGTACCCGGAGCCAAGGTAACGTTTTCGTCAATGATAGCTCTTCTGATCTTTACATCTTCTTTCAAGACTACACCATCGAATATGATGGAGTCTTCAACCAGGCACCGACTGCCGATAAAAACGTGTCTTCCGATAATCGAATTTCTTACCTCGCCACCACTTATGATAGTCCCGCCAGACAACAGCGAATCTCTGACCACCGCCTCCCGGCCGTACCGATCATAAATTAGTTTTGCCGGTGGCGTGGCATAAACAGCCGTTCTAAGCGGCCATTGCCAGTTATAGAGATTGAAGGATGGCATGGCTGTAATTAGGTCCATATTGGCCTCGTAGTAGGCCTTAATGGTCCCTACATCACGCCAGTAGATGTTTTCTTCATCTTTGATGGTTCCAGGAATTTTATTATTTCGGAAATCATAGGCGAATACCCGCCTTTCCTGGAAGAGAATAGGCATAACGTCCCCGGCCAGATCAAATTTATCCCTCGTTTCCGCATTCTTTCTTAGCGTTTCACAGAGCACATTTGTGTTAAATAGGTAATTACCCATGGAAACTAAGGCCATATCGGGCCGTCCGGGAATTGGACGCGGGTTTTCTGGTTTTTCCTCGTAGCCGATTACTTGCCAGTTATCGTCAACGTCTATTACACCGAAGGAATGACTTTCACCGATGGGTAAAGGTATAGCCGCAACAGTTACCTCTGCTCCTTTTTCTTGGTGGTACCGGAGCATCTGCCTGATATCCATGCGGTAGATATGGTCGGCATTGAACACTGCTACAACCTCGGGATAAATCCTTTCCACAAGATGCAGGTTTTGGTATAAGGCGTCTGCCGTTCCACGGTACCACTGTTCACCGCCAGGCACTTGTGCACGCACCGGTACGACAAAGAAATCAGGAGCTATACCCTTGGTCATCCAGCCGTTTCTTAAGTGGGCGATGAGCGATGGAGCCTCGAACTGGGTCAGCACATAGACCGAGTAAATCTCAGAATTTATGAAATTACTCAGCACGAAGTCGACGATTCTATATCTGCCGCCAAAAGGTATGGTGGGCTTAGCGCGTTGGCGAGTGAGGGGTAAGAGCCTTTTGCCCACTCCCCCGGCTAATACAATGCCTAATACTTTAATCGGCATAGGCCTCTTTTAGGTCTTTAGATGACGGATGATCAATCTCTCCAGGCTGCGTGAGGTAAATTCCCGGCCAGAGTACGGCATGTTAGCTAACGGGATCTCCGCCCGGGCACTCTGGCGATGTCCACCCGCAGAGCCAATAGGACCAAAGACACGCATTGCCAGTCTGCCAGCATTCTTCTTGTATCCATCCGAGCGAAAGATTACCACAAACTTACCTTCACAGAACCCTGACGTGATACTCCACCCAACGTCATATACACGCGTAAAGAAATCGGCCAGAAGCACCAGGATGTCCGGATTTTCCACTTTTCCCATGTGTACATAGATACGGTTCCGGGAATGGCGCATTTTATCTAAGGCCTGTCTGAAATATGTCAGGTCGCCCAGCTTAATATCAGAGGACTCAATTTTTCGGATAATGGCCTGATTGACCCGGTCAAAGAGATAGGTAAAAGCAGCAATGTCTTGACCTGTGGCCCGCTTGCTGAAGTTTTCCGTATCGACCTTTATAGCATGAAAAAGGGCTGTAGCAATCCGTATCGAGGGTTTGATGCGCGCGGCGCGTAGGTATTCGAGCATAATAGAAGCCGTAGCTCCATATTCCGGCCGTATATCCACCCAGGAAGCCTTGACTGGATAAACGGCCGGGTGGTGGTCTATCACCACATCGTAGTCAATATGAGCAAAGTCCGGATTATGGTAAGGCTGTGAATCCAGCATCACTTTGCGTGTAAAACTCGCTGGGGCGAGGGTTTGCAAACGCTGCAAGGAAACGTTAAGTAATTTCACCATGGCCACGTTGTCCAGCCGGTCTATTTCATTGTTATGAGCTATAGTTACACTCTGGACGCGCCTCCATAGAAGCCTTTTCATGGCTAAGGCACTGGCTATTGAGTCCGGGTCAGCGGAAATAATTATCAACACACGGTCGGCCTTGCTAAAACTTTCCAAGAGATTATGGAGACGCTCTGTAGATGGTTTTCTGTTTTTGGAGCGGGTAACCTTAATCTTCGCTGAGGGCATGCCTTCAGACCTGTATGCTTCGCATAAACGGGGCGGTTTCTTCGGGTATGGCAGCATTGATGTATATGCCCGTTCCCATTTCAAAGCCGGCTGCAGTGGTTAAACGAGGCAATATCTGCATGTGCCAGTGAAAGTAATCTTCGTGTTCGTCCTTTACCGGGGCGGTATGGATTACATAGTTGAAATCCGGATCATTCAGACCAATATATTGCTTTCTAAGAACAGTTTTCAACACAAGAGCGAAGGCCTTGGCATCTTCCACAGTAATGAGGCCAAATGAGGCGCTGTGCTCCTTGGGCATGATCCAGGTCTCAAAAGGCACACGTGAAGCAAAGGGATGAATGGCGATAAATTTATCTGTCTCTAATACTACCCGTCCACCATAACTCTTTTCTTCACGGATTAGATCACAGTAAACACACTTACCGGTATCGTCGTAATAATAGGCCGCGCGGTCAAATCTGATACGGATGTCAGCAGGAACAATAGGTGTTGCCACTAGCTGAGAGTGTGGGTGTTCCAGGGAAGTACCTGCCGAAAGACCGTGATTTTTAAAGGTAATAATGAACTTGAACCGGGCGTCGATGTGCAGCATCTGATAGCGTTCTACGTAGGCAAGGATAAGCTCTTGCACATGCCAGTCATCCATTAAAAAGATGTGTTCGTTGTGCTTATTTGAATCAATAATAACCTCGTGGCGACCTACGGCGTCCATGCTATAAAAAAAATTTGTACCCATCGGCTGTCGCTCCAAATCGCCTTCCGGAATAAAAGCGGCGAATTTGTTCGGCACTGCCCTTACCCACCAGCCTGGCCCATTAGCCCGGCCCCCCTTGCGGTAAGCCAGGGTTTCCACGGGGGTAAGGTGTTCATTGCCTTCGCAAAACGGGCATTCAGGGAGATAGGGTTCCCGGGACATGGGCAGTTTTTGCTGTATGAAATCGTACGGCCGCCTTGAACGCTCCTTGGCCATGACTACCCAGAAACGTGTTACCGGATTTTGCCTCAATTCTGGCATTTTATCTTCGCTGCAGGCATGATATTTTATGCGCAAAGACGCGCATAATCCGCTTCAATTCTAACAAAACGTTGGATACAAGTCAAAACAAAAGACCTGCCAAAAAAGTGGCACATATTTGTAATTGACAAACGTACGATAAATATGAAACTCTCCCCATGGTCAATCCTGGGTCAACAAGCCTTAACGAACACCGGCAGACATGGAAAAACCTGAAGAAAACATAGCTGGCAAAAAACCAGCCCTAATAAATATCATCTGGCTTCTTCTGATCCTCCTGTCTGTAGTGGTTGCGGCCTATACCGGCAAGATGAGGCAGACCTTGGATGCCTCCTTTGATTCGGCCAAGGAAGCTGTTGAATTGGCTATCGGGCTGGTGGGCGTTATGGCTTTCTGGCTGGGTCTGATGAAGGTAGCCGAGGCGGGCGGGCTCCTTTCTCTCATAGCCAGGGCGGTACGGCCAATAATGACGCGGTTATTCCCGGAAGTACCATCTGGCCACACTGCAATGTCAGCCATGATCATGAACATTTCCGCTAACGCCCTTGGCCTCGGCAACGCCGCAACACCCATGGGCATAAAGGCCATGATGGAACTGGATAAGCTCAATCCACATAAGGGGCGATCTACAAATGCCATGGCTCTTTTCCTGGCCATAAATACGTCAAGCGTTACCATCCTGCCCCTTGGAGTAATTGGCGTGCGTGCCGCAGCTGGAGTTGCAGAACCGGCGGCCATTCTCATCCCGACATTTATTGCCACTGTTTGTTCAACCGCAACCGCAATTATCGCAGCCAGGATCCTGGCTCGATACAGTAAAACAGAAGAATATCAAGCAGATATTATCCTTAATCCGGGCAAATTCACTTCTGTAGAAAATGAAGACAAATCCGGGAAAGTGGATTTGTCAGCACCGGGCTGGCTGGGCAAGATGGTAGCTCTATCCATCATTTTGGCCATAGGTGGTGCCTTCATATATCGTCTTGTCACGTATGGAGATGGCCTGGCCCTTGGAAAAGAGGTAATCACTTACTGGTTGGTGCCGCTGATCATATGCAGCCTTTTACTCTTCGGTTATATGCGCGGGGTTCGGGTGTACGAGGCGGCTACCGAGGGAGCGAAGGAAGGATTTCAGGTGGCTATTCGCATTATTCCTTTTCTGGTCATGATCCTTGTGGCTATTTCCATGTTTAGGGCCTCTGGGGCTTTCGATTTGCTAGCCCGAATGCTTGAACCGGTTACCTCTCTCATCGGCATGCCGGTCGACGCCCTGCCTGTGGCCCTGATGCGCCCACTTTCTGGATCCGGCGCCTTCGGTCTCATGAGCGAAGTGGTCAGCCATGACCCAAACAGTTTTTCATCATTTCTGGTTTCAACCATGCAAGGGTCCACCGAAACGACATTTTATGTGCTGGCTATTTATTTCGGTGCAATAGGTATTACGCAGACGCGACACACTGTGGCCGCGGCCCTCACTGCGGATTTTGCAGGCATCGGTGCCGCCTTAGCTATTTGTCACCTCATGTACTAGGGGAGGATTCCTTGGTTTGCCATATCACAATTTCCCGCCTGAGCTCAGCAGGTATACGGATACGGCGCTCTTTTTCCATGTCCAGCAAATACCTTGATATCTGCTCTTCTCCGATATCCATTACTTCGTTCATCTGTTTAAGAGTGGTGGGACCTTCCTCGATTAGTACAGAAAGCCAGTTCATCACATACTCCTCGTAGGCGGCAGCTCTCCAGGATTGGTGTATTCCCCTGCCCTTGGTTTTCTCGCCGTTCACCTGAATCAGCCCGGAGGTGACAAATTCCCGGATTCTCCTCGCCTTAAAGTTATTCTGTGCCCTCCTGAGTCTATGACGGGCAGTTTTGTTTAGATGTAACCGTCCGAGGTTTCTTATCTTCTCAGCAAATTTTGCGGTCAAGGTGCTTAGCTCAGCGGTTTTTCTGGTAGGGACTCTATCCAGGCACAGTCTGTCTCTCTGTATGTACGAGGCGTCAAGTACCGCAACTACTTCCTGGAATCTCAGGCCATGGTAGTCACTGGCTTCTGTGTACCGACAATTGCCTGGAAGGCATTCAAATACCAGGACGCCGTCAAAATTGGCCAAGAGTGGTTCTAATACTATCTCCGGCTGGATCCGGCGTGAGCATGATACCCTGACTACGCGGATATCAAGCGAAAAACGGACCTTTGAGCCTTTCACCAGGTCCGCATGGTGCCAATGGCTATTACAGAGAAAACCCAGCATCCTTGGCTCAAGATTAGACCCCAATGGCTATTTCTGCCCTTCTTTTAGGTTTTGAGAGTCCTGATTGGCTGTACATCACTGCGTGTTCTGCCATTCCTGTGCCAACCCACCTAAAAATATGTAAGTCTAGGATTAGACGTAGCATTTGTTCATTGCTTATCCTTGAAAAACATTCTTTCCGGGTAATTGTTCCGCAGGTGACGGCACAAAATGCCCCTTTCTGAAACACAAAAAGTGTTGTTTAGGCTTGACTCTGCTTAACAGAGCCAATAGTATGTGACAAATATTCGAACTTTCCGAAGCCGATAAAAGGAAATTGCCTTGATTTACCTTGACTATAATGCCACCACGCCTATAGACAAAGAGGTCGCCGCAGCCATAATGCCCCTCATAGAAGATAAATGGGGGAATCCAAGCAGTGCCCACAGTATGGGCCAGGAGTCCCGGGCAGTGCTGGAGACAGCCAGAACTGAGCTGGCAAAGCTCCTTGGGTGCAGTCCGCAAGAGGTGATTTTTACAAGCGGCGGCACAGAATCAAATAACATGGTACTAAAAGGCGCCGCCTGGGCCCTTCGCAAAAAAGGCAGGCACATCATTACTTCCCAGATTGAACACCCCTCCATCTTGCAGCCGGCCATTTTTCTAATGGGAAATGGTTGGGAGGTCACCTTTCTCCCGGTAGATGGCGCGGGTATGGTAGATACAGAGGACGCTAAGCGGGCGGTACGCAAGGATACGGTCCTGATCAGTATTATGCATGCCAACAATGAAACCGGAACCATTCAGAACATCAGCGAGATAAGCACTATTGCGCGGGAGCACGGACTGTACTTTCACAGTGACGCGGCACAATCTGTGGGAAAAGTGACAACACATGTCCAAGAGCTGGGTGTGGATTTTCTGACCTTAGCCGGTCATAAGGTTTATGCGCCAAAAGGAATTGGAGCCCTCTATGTGCGCCAAGGAAGTTCTCTCGAGCCACTCATGCATGGCGCAGCTCAGGAGGGTGGCCGGCGCGCAGGTACGGAAAACGTTATACTGGCTGCAGCTCTGGGTGCTGCCTGCAGGGCGGCTGCCCGGCGACTGCATGATGAGGCAAACAGGCTAAAGAAGCTGCGGGATAAACTTCTTGAAAATATCGCATCAGAAATCTCCGATGTAGTACTGAACGGGCATCCCGACCAAAGGCTCCCCAACACCCTGAATATCTCTTTCCCCGGCCTTGTGGGAGGAGAACTGCTGGCCGGTATCCCTGAGCTTTGTGCATCCACCGGAGCTGCCTGTCACGACCGTTCAGTTACCCTGTCACATGTCCTTGCAGCCATGGGTGTGCCAAAGGAAGTTGGAATGGGAGCTATTCGCCTTACCCTGGGAAGATTTACAACAGAAGAAGAAATTGGCCTGGCAGCTAGCTCGATCATTGCTGCGGTTAAGGCAGCCAGGAAAAAATGAGGCTTGTTCTGTTTGTCTTATCTGCGTTAGTTGCGTGGTCGGCAAGGCAAACAGCCAAGCAATATAAAAAGTTAAAAGGAGATATTGGGTGGATAAAAAAAGACGTCTTCTGATCATGGTGGCGGCTGCCCTGTTTTTAGTTCTTATATTCGGACAGTCATCTGTAACCCTTTATACGGAATGGCTGTGGTTCAAATCTCTTAATCTTTCTCTACTCTTTACACGGGTCTTGAATGTCCAGGTTCTTCTCGGGGTGTGTTTTGGCCTTGTCTCGGGTCTTCTGTTCTACCTGAACGGGATCCTATCTTACCGCTGGGGAGGCACCGTCGTCCTCGGACCGGATGAATATTTGCAGTTTTCAGCCATGGATCGACTGGCCAACAAGATCCCTCCGCTCTTAAAAGGCGCGGCCTTACTTATAGGTGTGATAATGGCCTTTTATGGGGCCGCCCAGTGGGAGTCTTTCCTCGGCTTCTTATACGGCCTCCCCTTTGGCCAAAGCGATCAAATTTTTGCCAACGACATTGGATTTTATGTCTTCAAATTGCCATTTATCGAGTTTTTGATCGGCTGGCTGCTCAGATTGCTGTTCATAATGTTTTTAGCTACTTTGGGGGTTTTTGCCCTTCGCCTGCAGATTATCCTTTCGCCAGAAGGCATCAATTTCAGGCTGCCGGCGAAGCGTTATCTGGTACTGTTTGGCGCTATTTTTTTCGTGATTATAGGCGGTTACTTTTTCCTGGCACGCTATGACCTGCTCTATAAAAGCCGAGGCGTAGTCTTCGGGGCCGGTCATGCCGATGAAAACGGTCTTCTTCCCGCGCTAAATGTAATGTTCGTGATTTCCATGGCCACGGCCGGCGCCTTCCTTTATAACTTTTTCCGTTACAATGTTAAAGCCTTACTCGGGGCATTGGTAGCGTTTGTTGGTATCTACATTCTGGGAGTCCACATCTACCCGATGGCCCTGCAGCGTTTTGTGGTAGTACCAAACGAGATTGTGAAGGAAACACCGTATCTCATACGTGACATAGCTGGCACACGTGCCGGATATGGCCTCACGGATGTGGAAGAAAGGGACCTCTCCGCCACTGCTTCTCTGACCCCCGGCAGTCTGGCCAGAAACGACCTGACTATAAAGAATATCCGCCTCTGGGACCATGAGCCACTGCTGGAGACTTATAGCCAGATACAGGAAATACGAACTTACTACAAATTCCTGTCGGTGGATAATGATCGTTACAAGATAAACGGCGAATACCGCCAGGTCATGCTTTCGCCGCGAGAGCTTTCTTATGAAGATCTCCCCAGCCGGGTCTGGATCAACGAGCACCTGACCTATACCCACGGTTACGGGCTAACCCTGGGCGTAGTTAATCAGGTGACCCCAGAAGGATTGCCATCACTGGTTATCCAGGATATACCTCCGGTTTCTAAAACAAATCTAAAGGTCAACAGGCCACAGATCTATTTTGGCGAAAGGGATAATGACTACATTATAGTCAATACCAGATTTGAGGAGTTTGATTATCCCTCAGGAGAACAAAACGTATTTACTCGCTATGAAGGGAAAGATGGTATTCGCATAAATTCAGTGCTGGATAAGGCCTTGTGGGCATTCCGGTTTAATGCTTTGAAGATACTTCTTTCCACAGATATAAAACCAGGCAGCCGCATTCTATTTGACCGCGCTGTTTATGCCCGCGTAAAAAAGCTGGCCCCATTCCTTCGGATGGACCATGATCCCTACATGGTAATTTCTGATGGCAAACTTTACTGGCTCATAGACGGTTATACCTCTTCCGACTTATATCCTTACTCACGCCGCATAAAAGGCGCGGGCAACTACATACGCAACTCGGTAGTAGCGGTCGTTGATGCTTACGATGGAAACGTAAACTTTTTTATTAAAGACCCACGCGACCCGTTGATTCGTACTTATGCCCGAATTTTCCCGGGTGTATTCAAGCCTCTCTCAGCCATGGATGACGACCTTCGGAGGCATCTCCGCTATCCTCATTGGCTATTTCGCATCCAGTCAAACATATACGCCACGTATCATATGACGCGGCCCCAGACTTTTTACAACAAAGAGGACCTGTGGGCGGTACCGGGAAGCTTACGCGCTGAAAACGTCCAGATGAAGCCTTATTACACCATCATGCGGCTGCCGGGTGAGGATGAAGAGGAATTTATTCTAATGACTCCGTTTAATCCCAGCAAGAAAGATAACCTTGCCGCCTGGATGTGTGCTAAATGCGACCCCAAGGACTATGGCAAACTCATAGTTTATCGGTTTCCAAAGCAAAAACTTGTATATGGCCCACGGCAGATCGAATCGAGACTTAATCAGGACCCGGAAATCTCCAGACAGCTTTCACTTTGGGACCAGCGAGGCTCAAACGTGATATCGGGAACGCTTCTTGTTATTCCTATCGAGGAGTCACTAATTTATGTGCAACCCGTTTATCTCAAAGCTGAAACCGGCCAGATCCCGGAATTAAAGCGCATTATAGTAGCTTACGAAAATTCGATAGCCATGGAACAAACACTGGAACAATCGCTGGCCAGAATTTTTGGCCCCGGACTTCCCAAACCCGGTATATCGCCGGTTGCCGCTGCCCCATCGGAGAAAGAGGCAAGACTCGGTGAGGCGGCATGGCGCCATTTTGAAAATGCAAGACGATACCTGAGAGAAGAGAACTGGGCGGCCTATGGCCAAGAACTAAATAAATTGGCAGACGTACTCAAGAAGCTTAAAGAAAAGAAATAAGGCCATTACGTGCTTTTTAGGCCACCGAATTTCTCTTGCCGTGGCAGGCCTTTTATACATATAAAGAGGCGACAAAGTCGGCGGAAGTATTTTTCATCGGATAAAAAAACTAAGAGGTAGAAAATGAGGCTGAAAGTAAAGACCTATTTTGTCGGTGGCGGGAAGATGGCAGAAGCTCTGCTCAAGGGGCTTCTCCTGGCTAAAACGGTAAGGGCCGAGCAAGTAAAAGTGTTCGACACTGATCTAAGCCGCCTCGAATATATCGAGAAGAATTATGGTGTCAAAGCCTGCCGGAGCAATCGGGAACTTATTGCCGAAAGCGACGTCGCCATACTGGCTGTCAAACCGCAGGTAATAGCCTCGGTCCTTGACGAAATCGGGTCAGGAGTGACTCCAAAACACCTTATCATCTCTATTGCCGCCGGTATCCCTTTGAGATATCTGGAAGATCGATTGCCGCCAAAAAGCCGGATTATCCGGGTGATGCCCAATACCCCGGCCCTTGTCGGCGAGGGAGCAACGGCTCTAGCTAAAGGTAGTTATGCCAGCATAAAAGACCTGCGTCTCGCCGAACAGATATTCTCCGCCGTAGGCAAGGCGGTAATCGTTGAAGAAAATCACCTTGATGCCGTAACCGGACTTTCTGGAAGCGGCCCTGCCTACATATTTGCCATTATCGAGGCGTTCATTGACGCCGGTGTTAGAATGGGGCTTTCGCGTGATCTGGCCAGGATGCTTACACTTCAGACCATTCTCGGCTCAGTCAAACTGGCCATGCAAACGGGTGAACACCCTGGCTGTCTCAAGGACATGGTCACCTCCCCCGGCGGCACGACCATAGCCGGGCTGCATGTAATGGCCAGGGCCGGGCTGCATGGCACGTTGATGGACGCAGTTGAAGCGGCAACAAAAAGGTCTCAGGAATTAACAGAGAAACTCCTGGAAGAAGGTTCGTAAAAAACTTGCTCTGAAGGAAGCGCCCCGCCAAAAAGCCGAAAAAACCGCACCGCAATTTATATTGCCCGTTTGGGACTGTATCTGCAACCGATATGAAGGAGATAAATAGAAAGCCACTGAAACAAGGTGAGGGTTGAATGTCAATGGAGTTTAAAGCCGATACCAAAAAGTTGGAAGTTCTGACCTCAAGCGGAGAGCCGGTAAGCTATGAGATAGAATATCGCTGGGATCCGTTGACCGCGAGGGTCTCCGTAATTTGTCCCCATCTGAAGGACAAATGGGTAGGATTCTACACCATCGACGATGAGGACTGGCTAAGCAAAGCAGTTGAGGCTTCAAAAGAAAAATGCCTTTTTTGTCGGCCTTTAATCGACCAGATTGCAGCAAGATTTCCGCACCAACAAATGGCAGAAGAAATAATGAGGTTTAGGGACATCTACGTATTTCCAAACCTTTACCCCCGGACGGCTTTCGAAGCGGTGGTAACCTCACCTGAGGTCCATGCTCTTAACCTCAGCCAGCTCGATAAGAATCTTGTACACGAGTTTTTAAAGGCATCAATTGAGTGCATAAAAAAAGCCTGTCAAAAAGATGATAAACTACTCTATCCCGCCATAGGTTGCAACTACTTGCCACCGGCTGGCGCCAGCCTGATGCATTTTCATTTACAAATCTCGATACAGGAATTCCCGTTTGATCACCTCAAAACTCTAATCGATTCTTGCGGGCGCTATACTGGTACCGAGGGTAGAAACTTTTGGCTGGACCTCATCAAAAATAATAAAGAAAGGGAAATCAAACAGAAAAACGATCTTTACTGGTACGCACCCTTTGCACCGGTGGGTTTCAGCGAGGTCAGAGCCATCATAAACAGGCCCACCATTCTGGAATTTACGGCACAGGATGTCAAAGACCTGGCTGACGGGCTGTCTAATATCTTGAAATATTACAACGACCGGGGATTCGCAGCCTTTAATTATGTTATTTATTCCGGAAGATTGCATCCAGAAAATAAAGGCTTCCGGTCCGGGCTTCAGGTTGTTGCTCGGCCCAATCCCCGACCAAATTACACGAGCATCGATTCCTGGTATATGCCATTCATGTTAGGACAGACTATTGTCCTGGATAAGCCGGAAGATCTGGCCAGAGAAGTGCGCACTTATTTTTAGCTCCTCTTTACCTTCCTTATTCAGACGCCAGACTACAGCATGCGGCAATAACCACTTTAGCCACTCTGGACATAAAGGTAATGTCCAATGTCTGGAGTTTGTCGTGCGGAGTATGATAATTGGGGTTACGGAACATGGCGGTATCGGTAAGCATCAAAGCCGGGTACCCCGCGTCCCAAAAAGACGCATGATCACTAAACCTGGTCTCCGGTATCAGATAACCCGAAAGAGGCACCTTGTAACCTACCACTGGAAGCTCCGGGACATAGGTCATCGCGGACATACAAAAACTATCTAAAAGGCTTTTCGATCGGTGGTTAGCAACAACTCCTAAGAAATTTCCTCTATCCGGTACATTAATTTTGACAAATGGCGGAAGAGACTGACTGTGCGGTTTTTCCCCCGTATACCCGACAGATTCTAGAATCAACACCCCTTTATATTTCAATCTTTTCTTTTTTGCCTCCTGGGCAAAATGGCGGCTTCCGATGAGAAAGGATAGGGTCATCGCCTCGAGCTGGGGTTCTTCAAGGGTGAAGGCAACGAACTGAATAGTAAGGCCTGGATTAATTCTGGACAGGATACGTGCTGTCTCCAGGAGCACTGTGACACCGCTCCCGTTGTCATCAGCGCCCGGGCTACCCCAGGCGGCATCATAATGGGCACCAACAAGGAGCCTGTCGGGGGTCTCGTCTCCTTGCAGCGTACCGATAATATTTCTGTAGGTTCTCCCGCGGAATGGCACCGCCTGGCTCTCCACGCCAAGGCCCATGGACTCGAAGGTCCTTTCCACAAACCGCGCCTTGTCTTCCAGCTCCGATGGGTTGCTCCAGGCATGTCGCAAACCTGTTATGCACGAAGCATAATGTTTTACATTTTCTATATCCACCTGGGCCATCAGGCTCTCTACGTCACGATATTCGAGCATAGAGACTATGTTAATCTAAAATGCAGACTATGTGTCAACAATATTTTCCCGGCAAACCGTCAGCGATTGATTAAAAAGGCGCTGAGAAAGGCGGGTAAGGTACTTGAATTAAGAGCGTCTCTTTGGTAAAGTCCAGTTCACGCCTCACTTCTCGAGGTTCCTTTTCATGTCCAGTGCAATAGAGCCCGAACAAAGAGTAAGACGTAACGAGCGATTAAGACTTAACCGTCACGAGAGCGTGCTTATCTGGTTCACCGGCCCACCTGGAGCAGGCAAGTCTACGCTCGCCTATGCCCTCGAAAGATTCCTGTACAATAAAGGATTCCATACCTATACCCTGGATGATGACCATGTCGCCTACGGCCTATGTGGCGATCTCGGATTCAGCCGCGAGGACGGCAAAGAAAAAATCAGGAGGGTCGCCGAGGTCGGCCGGCTTTTTGTGGACGCCGGAATCATAACCCTGGCCGCTTTCACCTCTCCCTACCGTGAAGACAGAAATTTTGCCCGAAAACTATCCCGCCCCGGTGAATTTATCGAGATTTATGTAAGATGCCCCCTGGCGGAATGCGAAAAAAGGGATGGTAAGGGATATTATGAAAAGGTCCGTTCCGGTCGCATCAAAGGGTTTACTGGTGTGGATTCTATTTACGAGGAACCGGAGAATCCTGAACTGATCCTGGAAACGGATAAGCATGGTGTGAAGAACTGCGTCGAAAAATTAATAGCCTATCTGAAAAAAGAATTGATAATATAAACTAAGGTGGTGGGTTACCATAAAGGGCAGATAGAGCCTGTGCGGAGACGTGGAAAACTCTCTAAAATAAGATATTGGAGTTTTCAGGGTTTAAAATTTCCGAAGCTTAGACCCACGATAGTCATTAACACAGCATAAGGAGGTGAATCATGTGCAAACAACTAATGCTGGCGTTTTCGTTATTCTTTTTCATCATTACCTGTTTATTTCCTGGCCCCGGTCATACCCAGACCTCCCAAAAAGTCCTTATGGTCATAGCCCATCAAAACTTCCGGGATGAAGAGCTGACCGTACCCCAAAAGATGTTTTTGAAAAACGGCCTAACGGTAGTCATTGCCTCATCCTCCTCGACCCTGGCTACAGGTGTGTTCGGTACAAAGGTAAAACCGGACATCACACTAAAAGAGGTCAGAGTCGACGATTACGCTGCCGTTGTCTTTGTCGGCGGCGTTGGTGCACAGGAATATTTCGATAACAGTATTGCTCACACTATAGCCCTGCAAACCGCCAAACAAGGAAAGATCCTGGCTGCCATCTGTATTGCCCCGGCCATACTGGCCAAGGCCGGTGTGCTTAAGAACAGGACTGCTACCATATGGCCGTCAATGGCTGACGCCATAACCGCTGGAGGCGGCAGATACATAAAGAAAGATGTATACAGTGATGGGAATATTGTAACGGCCTGTGGCCCCGAGGCGGCAGATAAATTTGGGAAAGAGATCCTGGAAAATATCAGATAAATAGGTAGGCTACATGCCATAGACCGGTCTAATCTGTACAGCGCAGATCTTATACTCGGGTATTTTGGAAATCGGGTCGACCCTGGGGTTGGTAAGGAGATTGGCTGCAGCCTCCCGGAAGTGGAAAGGTAGAAACACCGTGCCTCGCTGACACCTCTCAGTCAGTGCCACACGAACCGTTATTTCACCCCGCCTGGAAGCAATACGAACCAGAGAGTGATCATCAATGTTCAGGGCAAAGGCGTCGATGGGGTTCATTTCTACCATAACTTCAGGATACATCTTATTCAATCCTTCCGATCGACGGCTCATGGTCCCACTGTTGTAGTGATAAAGTACCCGCCCGGTGGAGAGTAAAAATGGATATTCATCATCCGGCATCTCGCTGGCTGGAATCACTTCCACCGCATGAAACAGTCCTTTCCCCCTGGTAAAGCCATTAACGTGCAAAACGGGTGTACCGGGATGGTCCAGCGCTGGACAGGGCCACTGTATCCCATCCTCATCCACACGGTGGTAACTAATACCGCCATAGATAGGAGTTACACTGGCAATCTCCTCCATGATCTCCTCTGGCGATTGATAAAACATCTCATAGCCCATCTTCGCCGAAAGTTCACATATGATCTGCCAGTCCGGTTTGCTTTCCCCCAAAGGGGAGAGAGCCTGTCTGAACCTTTGTACGCGTCTTTCTGTATTTGTAAAAGTGCCTTCTTTCTCCGCGTAGCTTGCAGCAGGTAAGACAACGTCAGCTATCTTGGCCGTCTGGGTAAAAAAAATATCCTGAACCACGAGGAATTCGAGCCCTTCCAGGGTGGTACGTACGTGATGCAGATCCGGCTCACTGAGTAGCGGATTTTCGCCCATGATGTACAGCGCCTTTATCTTCCCTTCGCCACTTGGATTTATCATCTCAGTGGAGGTAAGACCCGGTTCCTCCGGCAGGCGAACGTCCCAGGCTTCCTCAAATTTCCGCCTGACGGCCGGGTCAGTAACACTTTTGTATCCGGGAAGGAAGTCGGGTAACGCCCCTACATCACAGGCCCCCTGAACATTATTCTGGCCGCGCAGGGGATTTACCCCGCCTCCTTCGATGCCCACATTACCACAGAGCATTGCCAGATTAGCGATAGCTTTCACGTTGTCCGTGCCACTCCGGTGCTGCGTGATACCCATGCAATAAACAATAGCTGCCCGCTCTGCTTTTGCGTATAGACGAGCCGCCCTTCTGAGATCTTCTGCCGGCACGCCAGTTATCATTTGCACCAGTTCAGGCGTATATTTTTCAACCGTCCTGGCAAAGACCTCGAAGTTTTTCGTCCGACCGCGGACATATTCCTTATCCCACAGGTCCTCCTTGATAATGACATGTGCCAGCCCATTCAGCCAGGCTATATCCGTGCCGGGCTTAGGACGAAGATAGATATCCGCATACTGCGTAATCTTGATTAGTCGCGGATCCACAACGATCAGCTTCCTACGGAACCTGGTAACAGCATTTATGATATGAAGACCAATAATCGGGTGATTTTCCGTGATATTGCTACCGGTGAGCAGAATCACCTCGGCTTTTTCCAAATCCTGAATGGAATTGGTCATGGCCCCGCTGCCAAATGCGGCTGCCAGACCGGCTACCGTGGAGGAGTGACAGAGACGGGCACAGTGATCCACATTGTTTGTTCCCAAGACAGCCCGGGCAAGTTTTTGCAGGAGGTAGTTTTCTTCATTGCTGCATTTAGCCGAGCAGAGTACACCCAAACTCTCCGGTCCATATATCTCCCGGATATCCTTAAACCTCCGGGCAATAAGTTCTAACGCTTCACCCCAACTACATGCCTGAAGCTCGCCATCCCTGCGTATCATGGGCTTAGCAAGCCGGTCCGGATGCTTGATAAAGTCATGACCAAATCGTCCTTTCACGCAGAGATGTCCCTTGTTGGGAATAAATCCTGGATCAGAAGTTACTTCTACCAGCTTCTCTCCCCGGATGTTGAGAATCAAGTTACAACCAATACCGCAATAAGGACAAACGGTCTTAATCTGCTTCAGTTCACCCGCCAGGGATTGTTCGGTCTCCTTCTTGACCAGGGCCCCCGTCGGACAATTATCGGCACACAGGCCGCAGAACACGCAGTTGTCATTAATGGTCAGAGATATTGCCCGTAACTGGTCAACATTTTCCAGTTCGCCTTCTTCCAGGTTGATAGCCTCATATTCACAGACATTCTTACAACGCCGGCAGAGCACACATTTATTCAGGTCAATGGTTATGAAAGGATGGCTGCGATCCACCTTATAGTTGAGGCGAGTGCCAATCCCGTAATGAGAAAGATTAACATTATATTGAGGGGCCTCCCGTCGAATAATGCACTTCTCCACGGCATGACACCCGCACCCCAGGCACCGCTGCGCCTCTTTCACCGCCATCTCTTCAGTATAGCCTGTTTCCAACTCGCCAAAATCGTCTACGAGGGTTTTCGGATAGCGTACCAGCATTCTCTGCCTGGAACGTTGAGGTACTTCTTCGAAGTTCCGCAGATCGACGTCTTCAAAAAACTCGCCTTTAGTGATATTAAACGGGATACGCGGCGACTCTGTTCTCCGTTCGGTCAGATACGTATGGATAGCATCGGCTGCCTGCCGCCCCTGCGCTATAGCTTCAATCACTGTACGAGGCCCACTAACCGCGTCACCTGCGGCGAATACCCCCTCCAGATTAGTAGCATACGTAACGTGATCGGCAGTGATTGTATTCCAACGGGTAAGCTCTAAACCCTCGGTCATGCCTTCGGTATGGCATTTCCCGATATCCACCAACTGACCAATAGCGGCAATTACGCTGTCTTCCTGGAGCCAGCTTTCAGATCCGGGCACGGGTACCGGACGCCTTCGGCCACTCTGGTCCGGTTCCCCGAGTTTCATTCTCTGGATCTCCAGATTAAGAAAACCGTCACCTCGCGCAATCCTGGTCGGAGCAGCCATTAAGAAACATTCAACTCCCTCTTCCTCGGCCTCCCGGATCTCCCGGTGGCTAGCCGGCATCTCCATTCGTGACCGGCGATAAATAACAGTCACTTTGCTTGCTCCCAATCTCAAACATGTACGGGCAGCATCAATAGCTGTGTTACCACCGCCGATTATGGCTACTCTAGACCCTACATCAATCTTTTCGCCACCAGCAACCCTGCGCAAGAAATCAATACCCGAGAAAACGCCGGGCAGTTCTTCACCGTCGATGCCCATGGGCCGGCTCTTCCAGGCACCGATACCCATAAATACAGACTCGAACCCTTCCTCTTTCAGACTTTTAAGGGTAAAATTCTTACCCCACTTTTGCCCCGTTTTTACTTGAACCCCTAGATCCAGGATATACTGTATTTCCGCATCCAATATTTTTTTGGGTAATCGATACTCTGGAATTCCATATCGAAGCATACCCCCAAGGGCAGGCATATCCTCAAATATGGTTACCTGATGGCCTCTGCGCGCCAAATAATAGGCAGCAGTAAGCCCGGCGGGCCCACCACCGATAATGGCTACGCGGTGCTCAGTACGGGCTGGATGGAGTATGGGTACGGATTCACCCTGCAAGAGTCCGTGGTCGGCTACAAATCTTTTCAGATGGTTGATTGCTACACTGCCGTCTACGAGATTGCGGCGACAGCGTGATTCGCAGAAACGGGGACACACCCGCCCCACAGAAAGAGGTAAGGGATTTTTTTCCTTGATCAGTTCCAGCGCCTCCAGATACCTCCCGGCGGCAATGTGGGCCACGTACCCCTGAATGTCGATACCCGCCGGACAGGCCAGAGAGCACGGCGCCACGCAATCCCCATAATGTTCGGAAAACACGAGTTCAAGTATGACCCGGCGGGCCATCTTCACCGCTTCGGTATTGGTGGCTACCACCATGCCTTCGGAAACGGGAGTTACGCACGAGGCCACAAGCCTGCTTTTACCTTCGACAGCAACCACACAAAGGCGACATGAAGCTGGCGGTTTTTTAAGATGGGCTAAATAACAAAGGGTGGGAATATGGATAGCAGCCTTTCGGGCTGCCTGCAGGATGGTACTTCCCTTATCAACGGTTACCTTCTGGCCATCGATGGTTAAAGTTACTTCAGGCATACTTTATAGTACCGCATTATTCCGGTACACGCTTCCAAGATTTACACCGTCAGCCAGGAGTGAGAATAAAGGGTCCGGCCCAGAAGAACCCGGGTTGTCTTATAATACTCAAGTTCTTTTGGATTGAGGTCCTTTGGATCAGGATCATTCCCTTCCATCATGCCGTGAACCAGGCTAACTATTTCGGTCATCCCTCCCTTGGCAATATTCATCAATTCTTCGTCATAACCATCCACGATGGCCGAATAAATCCCGTATTTCATAAGCATGATGAGATAACAACGGTTGATATAAGGTCTCAGGTCGTGCGGGGTCCCGTTCGAGATATTGGAAAGGCCGACAATGGATTTGGCACCAGGTGCAATCTCCGAAAGCATGGCCATAAATTCCAGGCCGGCCAGTACCTGGTTGATGTCCATGCTTACGGGAGTAGCTATAGGATCAATCCATATCTTTTCGGTAGGTATGCCGGCTTCATTGGCCTTATAAATAATGTCCACGGCGTGGGCTGCCCGCTCATTCGCATCCCGCGGCATGCCCTCCTGACTCCAGAGAAGGCCGATCACATCGGCATTATACTTCACCGCCATGGGCAATAAGGCCTCCAGTCGTTCTGGCTGCAGGGAAACTGAGTTTACCAGAGATTTCCCTAGATTCGCCTTGAGGCCTGCCTCAATGGCCGCTGGATTGCTGGTATCCAGAGAAAGTGGCAAGTCTACCACCTCGCGCACCGTTCTTACCAGCCAATCCATAATCTCCTCTCCGCCCTTGCGGGCTGGCCCGATATTGAGATCCAGGTAATCTGCCCCGGCCCTGGTTAACTCCAGCGCCATGTCCTGGATTGGCCTCAACTGACGCTCCTTTATAGCCGCGCCGATGGTCTTGGACATGATGTTAATGTTTTCAGCCACACAAACAACCATAATCACCTCCGCCAAGTTTGAAATTTGAAATTCTCAGAATAAATCAAGCCGCCCATTGTTTGAGATAGGCGGGCAGATGAGCAGCCTCCCTGGGACCAATCAATATCTGCCAATCCGGCAGTTCCTCTTCCAATTCACCGCTAATACCAGACAGGTAGCCCGGGATAATCAGTTTACGGTGTTTAACCCGGTCCGCTATGCCACACTTCTTCACAAACATGGCCACGGTATCAGCCGCAAACTTACCTGCCGCCCAAGCGGTCAGCACCGACAGACCTTCCGTATCTTTAATCAGCAGCCAGGCCGGCACCCGGCTCGACTCTATTTCTCCAGAAACAATAAAATAAGTCAAAGAAAAGTTGGAGGTAATGACTACTGGTGAATCTTCCTTGGGTCCACCAATTTCATAAACCTTTTCCTCCACCGCCATAGGACGCTGCGGGTCAGTATAAATGTTCAAGCTGGCCAGGAGAAGTGGAAAAACGTTGTGGCCTTCCATCTCCGAAAGAACAATGATCCCTCCGTACTTGGCAACAAGCAGGGAGGCCATTAAAGTCTCCTTCATGCGGTTATCGGTCATCTGGCCGACGAAGGTAATGGTCGGAAATCCCAGTTGCTTGACCTTATTGACCAAGGCCGAACGCCGAATAACTACCTCATCCTCCAGCGCCCGCTTAACATTCGCGGGTTGTGTATCTATCACCAGATCTTTAAGCCCCATACCAAGAAGCTTATCAGTAATAGTCATGACTTCATCGACACCGGATCCTTTTACTGCGAGCGGACAGGCATTCTCTTTGGCTATATTCCCCAGAGCCTCCGTCGTATCCCTGGCGGCTGCGTAGATTAGAGGCTTCTTGTCCTTGCAGACTTTCAGGGCCCCGGCTATTACATCCGCATTATCGCTTATCAGGATGAGGCCGGCGTCTATTTGCTCACTTATCTTCCTCACAAAAGCAGCAAATTTATCGGCGTCTCCAGATTCTTCTTTGAGTGCCAGCATCTGAGGGCGCAGGATGAGTCCCACGCGTTCAAATTCCAGAACCTTAAATCGGGCCACTTTTTCAGCCACTATCAAGTCATCCATATTATCAGAAAGCAACAAGGCCAAACCGGGAGGATTTTCAAACCTCTTCTCATGCCTGAACATCACCGTTTCCCCACCGAGTTTAACCGCACGGTCACCGACACCGATGGTCACCGTTCGGACAGGGGGCGCTGAGGCCTCGTCGATCTCTGCTTTCACCTCATCAGCGATATAAGGACAGGCAGCCAGCTCAGCCTGACCGGTAGCCAGCTTCATGGCAAAAGCCAGACAAGTTGGAACTCCGCACTCGCCGCAGTTTTTCTTGGGAAGCTTCTTGTATATCTCTATACCAGTTAACGCCATCCTAACATCTCCTTTCTACCCCTACGTCTAAAACATCAAAAAATGGATTCCATGGTCAGTGCCGGGTGTCCGACCCCCTGGAGGAAGGGAAGAATCTCTTCCTCAGTAATTCCTTTTGTCTCATCAGCAATCATGTCCAACAGATTTGGGATACCAATCTCTTCCCCCCGTTGTTTTAATTTGGCCTCCAATTCCTTTTTCAACATCTGTGGCATCCATACGACGCGCTTCAAGCCTCCTTCAGCCAGAAGGAACTTTTGGCTTGCGATGTAGTGTTTGCTTACACCCAGAAAGCCCGGTGTCACCTGTCCACCGCCAACCATGCCCGCAAGCGTGGTAAACTTCATACCACACGGCGTCATCCCCAGATAATCCCGGTTAACGATCATTACGCCGTTACAAAGGGGCAATATGGTGGTTACACATTCAAAACAGCCACAGGCGGTCATCGGATCGTGAATCAGACTGTATGCACTGACCGTCGAGATCTTCTGCCTGGAAGCCTTGAATACAAACCCATCGATTCCTTTCCATTTACCAAGGACCGGATTTAAACATTCTCCTTTGGGAATTGGTTGGTTAGGACCGGTTGGATTGATCTCGTAGGAGGCCTTGCCATCCAACCAGTTGTAAGCGCCACACATCCCGGTTCGTTCCGGAGTAATAATGCATACATGGTTCGGGGCAAAAGACTGGCAGAGGGTACAGGAATAGAATATCTCTTCCGACTCATCGGTCATACCTTCAACGCGCTTGTCGCGAGCCGCATAGATCCTCCGTGCCACCCCCATTACTTCATCAACCTTGGCTTCATCTGTGTATATCTTGACCTGGACCTTATCCAAAATAGTCCCAAAATCCTGATGGTATTTGGCATGCATAATCTTCCCAAGATCCTTCAAGCGGAAACCCTTCTCCACAGCCGCCTTGCCCACACGCAACCACATGATATTGCGCTGCCCAATGTGCATGACGCCCTGGGCATAGTTAACCAGATGATGAATCTGCCTCTCCAGAATCGGCTCGAAGTCTTCCTGCATCTGGCGGCCGGCCACCTCTATGAGCATAGCGAAAGGCAGCCGCGTGCCTTCCTTTATCTCATCGAGATCCGGCCCAGACATCTCGACATGGCCATCTTCTACCGCGTCCATCTCCCGGGTTACGGTCAGTTCAACACCTTTGGTTTTACCCCCGCCACATTCCAGATAGAGGTCATCTTTGCGGATTCGCTCTCCCTCAAAGGCCGGCCCGTAAGCCACCGGAATGTCTACCTTAGAAATGGTCACCTTAAGGCCCCTTACCTCGATGGCTCGCTGAACGATCTGGTCATGTGGTACATTGCTCACCACATGTTCGTAAGTACAGACCCCGGTGGGCAGTATATTCGGTATGGGCGTATCCGCTATGGTTGGGAAACCCCAATTTATTGCCCCGGCAGCATTAGCGTACCATTCATCCGATACAGGCCCTAATGGCATGGCAAAGGCAAAAATACGGTTCTTGCTATAAAGCAGGTTCCCACGAAAATCTCCCGGCTTTATGCCCCCGAAAGACATGGCGGCGCGGGTTGCAAAACCCATGGCGAAAACCGCAGCCGTATAGTCCGGGCCAAAAGAAACGAGGCGTGTGGGCCAGCCAATCTGGACACCGGCCGCCACCAGTTGTTCAGACATCCTTACCCCGTTATTATCGGAACACATAAAGACATACAGGTTTTTTTCCTGGAGCTCCTGGGCTATCTTAACGGCAATCTCCTTGGAAGGCGACGCCCCCAGGATGGCGGCGAAGCCGGGGGCCGTACCATCAACGAATTCCACACCGCGTTTGCGCAAAATGATGTCGTCCGCCGCCCCGAGCCAAATGTTTTTACCAAGGGGGTCTTCCTGTTTGGTGTAGAAATCCGGTTCGTCTAAATACCGTATAGCCTCGATAATCTCCTCAGCAAAAAAGGTAGCCATACCAGCCTCGAGAGCCGGGGCCAGATATGGTAACCACACCTTGTCGCTCACCGGAGGGGGGAGAAGAGAGCGGCATTTGTCCAGCACCTGCTTCATGTCAGCCAGTCTGGATACCGGTATTCCCAGGATACCGTATATGATGGGAAGATAGTAGGCCGTATTCGGAAAACCGACTTCTTTATCCGGCCCCCACCTCTCCAGTGCCTCCGCATATTTTTTCTCGGCCCTTTCTACAATTTTATGGGCCCCTCTAATAGCCGCCGAGCAGATAATCTTAGACACCTTAATTACCCCCTGTTCATCCTGTTATATCTTTACCCAGCCGTCAGGTCAGCAACCATATCTTTTACCAGCACAATGGCCTCCGGGTGCCGCATGATCAAAATATCCGCACCGGCCAGCAAAAGGAGCTGCGCCGTAACCGCCTCCATCAGTACACCCCGCTTCGCCGGATCGCCAAGCTTTGGAGCCTCATCCTGGCTCTGTTTGGCCTCCTTGGTCTTCCACACCTCTTTCCCCAGATTACAGACCATGGGGAATTGCAACCGTTCGTCTTCCTGCGTCAAGGCAGCCATTCGAATGCGCTCCATGACTGAATACGTATATTCAAGACCATATCCCAGGGCCCCCGTTGTCGGGTCAATCAGTATGCGTCCATCCGGAACACCCAGGTTACCCAGCAAGATATTGAGCTGCTTGGCCAGATTTATATCGATGGGAGTTGAGGCAATGACCGTATGTTCATACCCGATGGCTACCGCCCCGATCTGTTTGTAGTTAGCCTCAGTCACCGGCCCGAGCATCAGGTTCCGTCCGGCACAATCCTCGGCTATCTTTCTTAATACTTCGGCATCCTTCTCCGCATTATTGCAACCCCAAATAATGAGCGGTACGTCCACAGCCTCGACCACTTTCTTGGTCAATGCCGCTGCCTCTTCTGCAGAGCGATTTTCACCGTTCGGGTCCGTACTCACCAACTGCAGGGCAATCATCTCTGCCCCGTAACGGTCAATACACTTCTTTGCCCATGCCGCCGCGTCTGATATCACATCGGCAAAAGGCTCCAGGGCGACAGGTGGCCAGTCGTCCGGGGGGCTGTCGTAGACCTCCATGGCTATACGGGGCTTCAAGGGCATCTGGCCTTCAAACAGGTAAAAGGGATAACATGTCCCCCCACCTACTGTGAGGGCTTTACTTCCCTGGCCCAAGACAATCTCTTTTATTTCCCCTGAATAAGAAACCTTAGGTATCTCTAGCCCCATATCTCTTCCTCCTTTATCCGTCTGATAGTTGCTCAGGCGTCACGCAATCATTAAAAGTCCCACAGTAGATTATCATTAAAAAGGAATTTAAACCACCGGTCTGGGCATAAGCCCCGCCTGTTCCACAATAATTGGCACAATCTCCTCCCAGGCCACAGCCATTATATGGACGCCGTGAACCCCCTCGATGGCCCTGACCTGTTCCATAACCTCAAGGGCTATCTTTACCCCCTCTTCCTTGGCGTCCTTTGCGCCGGCCATACGCATTACTACCTCCCTGGGTACGGTGATACCGGCAACGTTATTAGCCATATACCGGGCCATACCTGCTGATTTAATGGGAATCACGCCGGCCAGTATATGAGCCTTCTTATCCAATCCCTCGTCTCTGACCATGGCCATCCAACGGGTAAACCTTTCCACGTCAAATATAGCCTGGGTCTGAATGAAATCCACCCCGGCCTTTATCTTTTTGGCCAGTCTTCTGACCCTGAATTCAAAAGGATCAGCGAATGGATTGGCCGCCGCACCGATAAAAACAGGCACCTCTCCCGAGATATCCTCTCCGTTTAAGAATTTCTTTTCATCGCGCATTCTCTTTACGGTCTGAATGAGCTGGATAGAGTCGATGTCATATACCCCTTTTGCCGAGGAATGATTGCCAAATTTCTGGTGGTCGCCGGAAAGGCAGAGCATATTGCGAATCCCCAGCGCTACGGCTCCCAGGATATCACTCTGGATGGCGATGCGGTTGCGGTCGCGCACCACCATTTGCATTACCGGGTCAACTCCCAGCCCCTTCAGGAGCACGCAACCGCTAATACTGGACATACGCACAATAGCCGTTTGGTTGTCCGTGACATTCAAGGCATCACAGCAAAATTTGAGAAGCTCGCCTTTGCGCTTGATGACCTCAGCCGAAGTACCCTTTGGTGGTCCACACTCCGCCGTTACCGCAAACTTTCCACTGGCCAGCACTTTTTCCAAATTGCTGTCGGACTTCATACCCTCAGATCCTCCCTGACGACTTTTCTGGGACCTCCGTGGGGACTTACGCTCCAATCCTTGACCGGGAAGACCTCGTCCAGTCTGTCCAATTGATTGAGACCCTTTAAGCGGTCATAGATCAACTGCCACACGCAGTCAATATCCGGACTTACCTCGCACTTCCCATCTACCGATCCACCGCAAGGACCGTTAAAAAGGCCTTTAGAACATCGGGCCACAGGACACAGCCCGCCGGTTCGGTCCACCATACAGTCTCCGCAACCGGCGCAGCGTTCAGACCAGACCCCTTGCTCCTCCGCCACGCCATAAAATTTGGTATTCACCGCCGGAAGAGCGATGGTGCGCGGGTATCTATCTGCCAGGAAGTTGACCCCCACCCCGCAGGCCATAGACAGGACCGCATCAAATTGGCTTATGGAGTCAGAGAGTTGATCAAGATATTCTGGATCACACTGCCGGGCGAGTGTCTTTTCGACCATCTGTAAGGTCTCACCTTTCTTCTTCCGGTCCATGCGGATAATAGTGGCTAATATCTCTACTTCCCGCTCGCCACCGGCCGAACATACAGTCACGCATCCTTTACAACCCAGGACAAGAATCCTGTTCAGGCCGCTTAGCTTGGACAGGATTTCCCCGATCGGTTTTCGTTCAGCGATTATCATATCACTTTCCCCTTAAAGGATTTGGCCCCAGGACCTCTATTTTTCCCACCATTTCTTTCGCCGTCTCGATGAATCGAACCTCGTCACCCCGGGGCAAAAGGTACATCTCCATTCGCTCCGGCTCCATACCAAGCTGCAAAAGGACATCCTTTACATAGTCAGTCCTCTTCCTTGCCCGCTGACTCCCGGTTATGTTGTGGCATCTCTCTTCCTCACACCCGACTACATACACCCCGTCTGCACCTTGTTCCAGGGTCTTAAGCAGACGAACAATATCTATGCGCCCGGAACACGAAACCTGTTCTATCCGAACATTTTCCGGAAATCCGGACCCGGTTAGGTCCTTGAGATCTTCTGTAAAGTTGTACACCGCATAGCGACAGCAAAAAGCCGTAACTTCTGGTATGAACCTACTACTCATATGGCCCTCGCATCTGAAACTCTATAGCCTGTAATTCTCTTTTCTTCTTCAGATTTTCTCAGCCGGATAGCCTTAGCCGGGCATTCAGCCACACAGATACCGCAGGCCCGACATTCAGATGGGTCTATAGAGGCCAGCCCCTCTTCTCCGACGTGAGGAGCGCCGAAAGGACAAACCCGAACACAGGTCAGACACCCGACACAATGAGACTGATCCACCACCGCCAATTTGCCAATGCCTTCCAGAGTGGCAAGATCAACTAAGCCCTCCCTCAGGGCTAGTTTCCGTATCGCCCCAACAACCTCACTAAACCGAACATCCTGCGGACAGACAAAGGTGCAGTTCTGACAACGGGCGCAATGCCAGATCAAATCCGAACCAAGCAGACGGTCTTTAAGTCCCAGTATAGCCATATGGATTATCCTGCGCGGATCGAAACCGGCCACCACTCGACTGACCGGACAGATACCTGTACAAGCGCCACAGGCAAAGCATCTCTTGATAAATTCCCCGCCTGCCATGCCGGCTATCTCCATTTTTAGCTCACGGTAAATCTCTTCTTGACTAATCGCCATCTCCACAGCACTCCTCTGTTCCGCCCGTCACCTGGTCCTTAACCGCCAACGACCAATGACCACACGCCTTCTTTCTCCACAACCAGACCTTTTTTGCTGAATTTGCCCAGGTGCTCGGCCGTCTCTTCCCCGGATAATCCAATTTCACGCGCCAGTTGCTCCAGTGTAGTCGGTCCCCGCCTATCCAGCCGCAGGAGTATCTCCTGACTGCTGACTTCCGACCTGATGGACGGACCCAGTTTTTTGTCAACCTTCTTTCTTAGAACATCAGGAGCGTAATCGCCTTCTTCCCTGAATTCCTTCGTCAAGTTGCCCAGCCCGGCCCTCAGTTTCATAGCCTCGGTCGCTGATCGCGCAGCCCGCAGCTTTAGCCCAAGATCATCCCTGTCCTTGCCCTCGGCCTGACCCAGGGGCCCCATTTCCTGTATTTTCCTGGTGAAACTGGTAATGAGCTCCACAAAGCGCGTGGCCTCGGCCGCAGACGCCCAGTCCATCGTGAAACGTCCGGGATTTACCCCTATTTTCTCAAGAATCCCGTGTATGAGCTCTGCTGCTACCATGGCATCGTAATTACCAACCTGGTAATGACATTCACCGGGGTGTCACCCACCGGCAAATATGCCGTCCGCCCCGCAGGCGAAACCTTCGATAATAAACACCGGATCGATGCGTCCGGTGCACATTACCCTTATGGTCCGCAAATTCGGCGGGTACTGGTAACGACCAACACCAGCCGAATCTGCTGCCGCATAGCAGCACCAATTACACAGGAAACCAAGTATCTTTGGTTTGAAGAAGTCCTGAGCCATCCTACCTCCCTAAAAAAGCCTGTTCACCGCGGAGGGCGCAATGTACACAGAGAAACATTATTTTCATTTCTTTTTCTCATCTCTGCG
>CAYSYZ010000005.1:0-35196 GCA_964435205.1 uncultured Desulfovibrionales bacterium | reverse complement strand
ATTTACGGTGATAGATCGGTATAGCTGTACGTTTGTGTTCTGATGCCATGATCATAGCGACAATTTTCTCTTTCGCTTGCGAACCAACGTTAGGCGCAGTTTTATCTTCAAGCCCCTGCAGATAATTATCAATCTCCTCGTAGGTTACGCCCATTTCCAGTTCATCTGTTTGTCCGGCCCAGAGACCTGCTGAAGGTGCCTTGTCAACAATGACTTGGGGCACGTTCAGCATTCGGGCCAGATCCCTGACTTCTCCTTTTAAGAAATCTCCCAGAGGTAATATATCTACGCCACTATCACCGTACTTCGTAAAATATCCCAATCTAATCTCGCTCTTGTTGCCGCTACCGACTACCAGATACCGGTAAAGATTAGCGAAATAGTAAGACACCATCATGCGCAGGCGTGGTTTAAGATTAGCATAGGCTAGCCGGCTCCCTTCAGGTAAAAGGGTTTTCAGACCATCGAAAATGGTAGAGATATCAATTCCTAGTGTTCTGACTTGGAAAGTCTCCGAGACAAGCCTGGCATGCGCAATATCTTCATCCTGGCTGTGGCAAGGCATAATAAGACCGAGCGTGTCCTCAGCAGTCGCCGCTTTGCAAAGAGCAGCTACCACAGCCGAGTCAATACCGCCACTCAAGCCAAAGACAGTACCTTTTGCCCCTGCCTTCCTGACCTGCTCCCTTATCCAATTGGAAATGGCTGTAGGGTGATCATGATTCATACTGCGTAACCCCTCTTTTTCAGATGAACGTGAAGAATAGAAATAGCAGCCGGCGTGATACCTGAAATGCGTGCTGCCTGTCCCAGTGAGCGGGGCCGAATACGTTCTAGTTTCTCCTGCACCTCTCGCGATAGCCCCGGTAGGACTCCAAAATCCATATCCTCCGGCACTAAACAACCTTCCAGCTTCCTGAAGCGCTCCACCTGTTCGGCCTGCCTCCGCACATAGCCTTCATATTTAATGGTAACCTCCAGTTCACCGGCCACTGCACAGGGCAAGTCCGCCAGAGGAAGATAAAAGGGGAACATATCTCTTAGCGATAATTCGGGTCGCCGTAGAAGTTCGGCCAGCGAGGTGACATTTTTGAGCGGGGCGCTATTATGGCTACTCAGCCAACCGTTGTTGGCAGCATTGGGAGAAAGCTTGATTTCGTGCAGCCGAGCCAGGGTCTCTTCTATTTTTTTCTTTTTTGCCTGGCAAATGGCATAGGCCTCATCGGTGACCAGCCCAATGGAACGGCCAAGCTCCGTAAGCCTGAGATCCGCGTTATCTTCGCGCAAAAGGAGTCGGCATTCCGCGCGAGAGGTGAACATCCGGTAAGGTTCATTGGTGCCTTTTGTAACCAGGTCATCAATAAGAACACCGATATAGGCCTGCGAGCGGTCTAAAATAAACGGCCCCTTTCCCTCTACATAATACACAGCATTTATGCCTGCGATTAGGCCCTGGGCCGCGGCCTCTTCATAGCCACTGGTGCCGTTTATTTGACCGGCATGGAATAGCCCACGCACAAGCTTGGTCTCCAGAGACGGCTTCAGCTGCAGGGGGTCAACATAGTCATATTCTATGGCATAGCCCGGACGTATGATTTCCACATTCTCCAGCCCGGGGATAGTCCTGAGCATCTCCAGCTGTATATCTACCGGGAGACTGGTCGCAGTCCCATTGGGATAAATCTCCGTGGTGTCAAGACCTTCGGGTTCAAGAAATATCTGATGCCTCGGCTTATCGGCAAAGCGCACCACCTTATCCTCTATGGACGGGCAGTAGCGCGCCCCAACACCTTCTATAACGCCTGTAAAAAGTGGGGAGCGATCCAGTCCCTTTCTGATGATTGCATGGGTGTGCTCATTAGTGTAGGTTATGTAGCAGGGTAGTTGCTTCTGCCTGGCTTCTTTGCTCCGGAAGGAAAAGAGGTTTGGCGGATCATCCCCATGCTGAGCTTCCAGTTTACTGAAGTCAATGGTCTTACCATCCAAACGCGGGGTGGTGCCTGTCTTTAATCTACCCACAGCAAATCCCCGGTCTCTAAGACACCGAGAAAGCCGCTGTGAGGGTGGATCTCCCATGCGCCCCGCAGGGAACTGCTTGAGACCAATATGGATAAGGCCATTCAAAAATGTCCCGGTAGTCAGGATAACAGTCTTCCCCTCAATCCTCTCCCCCACAGAGGTTTCAACTCCTTTGACGACACCATTCTCCACAAGAAGGTTGTCCACCATGGCCTGCTTAATGTCCAGGTTAGGCTGGATTTCCAGAACGGATTTCATGGAAAGCCTGTAGAGAAGCCGGTCTACCTGGGCCCGTGAAGACCAAACCGCGGGGCCCTTCTTCGTATTTAAGCGCCGGAACTGGATGGCCGTCTTATCTGTGTTTACAGCCATCTCACCACCCAGGGCGTCGATTTCCTTGACCAGGTGCCCCTTGGCTAGTCCTCCAATAGCCGGATTGCAAGACATGGCCCCAATAGTGTCGATATTTATAGTGATAAGTAAGGTAGGATGGCCTAAACGCGCTGAGGCCAGTGCTGCTTCGCAACCGGCATGTCCGGCACCAACTATAATTACATCATAAACCTTAGGATAAGTAGTGGACATGCCGGGAGCTTAACCAAAAAGCGCTAGCCTGTCAACTTTGGACAGAAAGGACCTAACGCAGAGAGGCTTCAGCAGGCGGCAACGTACGCCATCAGGATCGCCAGATATCTCTCAGGGTGAGTACCGCAGCGATCAGAAATCCAGCTACACTTCCGATGGCCAAAGCACCCTTTTGATATTGCCAGATATCGTCAAAAGTATTCCATTCAAACAATGGATAGAAACGATTTATGTAAAAGAGGATGATGGGGTAGACTGCTATTACTAAAACAAACATTGCAGCTTCCAATATCAACGCTCGTTTCCCAAAAGAATGTATATTTTGGACAAAATTCTCTGCCAGCTCCATTCTATGGGCAGTAGAAGCTATTTCCTCCAATTCAGATGAGATCTCCCGGGCAAGGTTTCGAGCCCGTTTAAACATATCTGCCTCATCTCTTTTAACTAGCGCCGTAGCCCAGTTTATTTTTTCCCGAAGTTGCTGCAATCTGAACAGTGTAATCCTGAAAAGCCCTTTTAGTGGATATTTATTCCAGTAAAGCTCATAGCCTTGCATTTTATGGTCATGTGACAAAATTTCCTCTTCCAGATTTACCTTCATATTTACAAGATCCATGCGACAACGGTTGACCAGCGTACGGGCAATATCTTCGGCTTCTAAGTAGCAGAGATAGCTGTTTTGAGCCATCAGATATCTGATCTTGTCAATAAGCATCGCGCTTTGTTCGTAGGCTTCATCCTCTTTCTCCATCCACGCCCCAAGGTTGCTAACTGCGACCTCCGCCCTCTGGACAATTTCTGTAGCATTTAACCGGGCGTCTTCTAACATCTGGGCCAAGAGCGGTTCCACTATCCTCTGCATCTGGAGCAATTGAGGATCAATGAGGGCATACAGAAAAAACTCCCTCCTTTGCCTGATAATGCCCCTCAATCTATTCATGGCTGATTCGTAGAGACCCATCTTGGCCAATAGCACAACCTTGCGATAGTGGGCCTCAAGACACTCGGGATCTAGGAATATAATACTGTTTAGCAGCTCCTCCGCTTTGCTGTAGTCGTCTAATATCTCGTGTATACGGGCAATCAAGAAAAGCACATAAATACGTTGCAGATAATTTTCAGATAGCTCCTTTGCCCTTTCAAATTGGTAAAGAGCCTCATAATAATTTTCCTTGTCCAGGTGTAGAAATCCCGTGACCAGGTGTCGCCTGTAACCCTTACCACTTTGGTCCTCTACTGCCTGCAAGAAATATTCTGCCTTTTCCAGCTGGCCTACGCGGATACAGTCCAAGGCCAACCACAGTAAACCACCCTCTTCCTTTTGTCCTGTCTCGGTACCTGGCAGGCTATTCCAGCTGCTTGTCTCCGCGCGCCAGATACGCCTCATAAACCTCATTTGATAAGCTTCCATAAGATCGAAAAAGGTGTGGTACGCTATCAGTGCGGCGTTTTTTCCGGGAATAGCCTGAAAGTCACTTTCTTTAAGATTAGCCAGTTTTTCATTATATTGATCCGGATTATTGAAGGCTTCAGAAAAACAGCTATTAAGGTTCTCGATGGATAAGTAACCGACTTGAATCAGGGCCTTCGAAGGCAGGTGCAGGTTCTTTGAGGGGCATGCGCTCAGCCGGTGGCGGCGAGAGCCACAGTAAAAACACTCCCGCCTCTGACCCATGATCATGATTTCACGATGCGGGAAAAGTATTACATTACCTGCCTCCTCTTCGGTTTCCACCCGGTATGTCTTTGGGCCGTCCGGAATAACTTTAAAACTACAGTCTGCCGGTCTGTTTTCGAGCCAGTAGTCATAAGCCGGCTTTGTTAAATAGACCGCACCGGCCTTCAAGTTTTCCCATCCTATAGACAATGCTTCCACAAATGAGTCATCTTGGTACCTGTGTACATCTTTATGTAGGATGATCTGTAGGGGTAGGTTGTCAAGGGGTGTTTCTACCAAATAGTTCTTGTGCAAATCAGACAGCAAATGAACAAGATGTAAGAGGGTCTCAGGCAGATTATAATAGTGAGAAAGAAACATCTTGTTTTCCAGAATCTTCGTCTCAATGGCATTTTCATCTAAACGGCTGTAAACTGCCTGAAGAAAAAAAGGCCATTTTTTGCCAAAGGCCTTCTCACCTAGAAATGGAACAGGATTTACCAAAACGATAATGTTGGTCACCGGTAGTAAATCTAAACCGTCTTCCCATGCTACCTCAAAGATCCTCTGCCCCGATACCTCGTCTTCTTCATCCAGTAGTATCTCTACATATTGAAGCGGTATAGCATCGCCGACGAGTAGCTTTACCGCTTCACTCACATAAATAGTATCCGGTTCTACTAAAGGCAGTATCTTGGCGGCGACATTGACCACATCACCAAAAACATCTTCTCTTTCGATAAGTCCGCTACCATGGTGTATAGCTATGCGGACATGAATCTCATGATCTTCTTCCTGTGTTAAATTAAACTGGGTTAATGTTTTCTGTATTTTTATGGTCGATTTTAGGGCTTCGACAGGATTTAAGAAGTAGGCCATAATAGAATCACCGAGTGTCTTGACGACAACGCCGCCGTGTTCTTTAACGATGGGAATAAGCATCTCGTTATGCTTTTCGAGCATCTGGCGTCCGGCAAGGTCGCCGTACATTTTAAAAAAAATGCTGGAATCGGCTATATCAGTGAACACAACCGTTATTTTGTGAGTAAGTTGTGGGGCTTTGGGTTCTGGCATTATCATTTATGCAGTCCTGTTTTTTGACGGTCCACTGTTAGGCAGACACTTACCCGTATCGGCATTTTCGCCTACCATTTTAAATTCTCCCCATTTGGTTATACGTTTTTGATTGTATTTTATTTCGCAAAGCTGATAGAATTACATTGCTCAATCCGGCAAGATCGGCAAAGTTCCTATGCAAACAAAAGTTGCCCCACTCACGTCACCCTACAACATCCAGATTCGAAGCGAGGGCTGTCTCCTCTCTGTTCAGAAAAGATAATAGCGGAACCAAAAGCCTGTGCCGTTTGAACCTTCGAGCATCAAAGACTATTGTACCTCCTATCATTGAGATAGAGACCAGACATAATTCTTAGGAGATGACCGATAATGAAGGCCGAAGACCTTGTGGCATCTGTCAGGGTTGACCTCCAGGGCGGGCAGATAAACCTGGGTGAAAATCGCTTTCTACTTTTTACTACCGATTCACTTGGTTTCCTAAGGAAGGACCTTATTAACACTCTCGGCGACGAGATAACCAAAGGGCTTTTCTTCCGCTTAGGGTATCAGGGTGGTTACGTGGAAGCCATTAATTTGGCCAAGGCCTTTTCATGGGAAAATGATTATGAGCGGCTGCAAGCGGTCTGCAATCTAAATACCATAAAAGGTTTTGCCCGGTTCACCGATGTCAAAATTAAAATTGATCCTGATAAGAAACACTTCTACATGGAAGGAAAGTGGCTGGATTCCTTTGAGGTCGAACAACACCTGAAACATTTGGGGGCCGAAAAAGGGAATGTATGTTGGTTTTTGGAGGGGTTTATATCCGGCTATGCCAGTGCGATCATCGGTCATACCGCACTCTGTCTGGAAAGAACCTGTCGCGGTAAAGGCGACCCCAGCTGTTCCTGGCAGGTAAAACCAGCCTCGGAATGGGGAGAAGCAGGCAAGGAGCTATCAGATTTTCTTCACTCCATTGATATCCGAGGACGCATTGACCTATTAGAGCAAATTGTTGATGAGAAGACTAAGGCCCTGAAAGAAACCCACGAATATCTCCTTAAGGCAGAAAAATTGATCGCCATTGGGCAGATCGCAGCGAAAATTGCCCATGAGATACGTAACCCCTTAACAGTTATTGGAGGCTTTGCTAACTTGATCGATCGCCGGACCAAGTTGCAAATGCCGGAAAAAAAATATGTGGAAATTATCATAAGCGAAGTGGTGCGACTGGAACGCTTTTTAAACGACGTATTAACTTACTCTACTGAATTCCCCGTAGAACGGCGCGAATTAAATATCAACAAATTGATTATCGATGTATTGCTTTTATTCGAAAAGGCATTCGACCAGTGCGGAGTTACCGTACACCCGTATCTCGACGAGAACATACCCCTATTATTAGGCGACAAGAGGCGGCTCGAAGAAGTATTCATTCATCTCATATCCAATGCAGTCAATGCTATGCCTACAGGAGGGCATCTCCGCACAATAAGCTCTCACCTATCAGAACCTCCGCCACCACGCATACGCATTGAGATAGCTGACTCAGGAGTGGGCATACCAAGCGATGTCCTGGATAAGACATTTGAGCCGTTTTTCACAACTAAGACCATAAGTAGCGGGTTAGGACTTACTGTGTCCCGTGAGATATTGAAAAGGCATAACGGCACCATAAAACTTTTCAGCGAAGTAAACAAAGGCACTACTGTGGTTATTGAATTCATGCTTTGACGGTAAGGCTGTGGTCGGCTGAGGTGTAGAACAATGTCCTCATGGTATAGGTTATTTGTAGTCGTGGTCTTTGTCATCCATTCCCATATTTCCTTAGCCCAGGACGTACTATATAAATGGCTAGATGAAAAGGGTGTGGTACATTACACCGATGACCCAGGAAACGTGCCATCCAAATTTAGATCCCGAGTAGAGCAAAAGACCACAGAAAAAAGACCGCCCCTGCAGCCTGGGGACGAGCAGCCCCCAACCCCTTTGTCAGAAAAAAAGATAACCGTGCACACCGACGTCATGGGACGCAATAAAGAATGGTGGCTCGGGCAAAAAAAATACTGGCAGGACGAAGTTGATCGGTTGAAGAAACAAATTAAGAAAAATAATGAGGACATCGTAACGCTACGTCGGGGAAGGGTACGACAGGGGGCCCGAACCGAAGAAGGCATCATCCTTAACCAGGGCCCGCTTATTGATGACTACCGCGAATTAAAACGGTTGCAGGAAATCACGCCAGAACTGGAGTCAAAATTGAAAAATGCCCAGTACATGCTTAACGAGGGCATTATCCGGGACGCCTACCGCGCGGGGGTTCCGACAAAATGGATTGACGAATTGAAAAAATAACTTCTAGCACACCCCGCATCGCTTGCACTTTCCCACCTGACAGGGGGGGCTTTTTTCAGCTCTCAAAGCCTTTCTGTACTCTTCCCACAGGTATTCCTTATTTATGCCATGATCAATAAAATCCCAGGGAAATAACTCCTCACGATTTCGTTCGCGGCAAGCAAAAAAACCGGGGTTGAGGTCGACCTCTTTGTAGGCCCTTTTCCAACTACCGGTCCTTAGGGCAACTTCCAGAAAAGACCCAACCCGGCGATCTCCCCGGGATAGGACTGCTTGCCGATACGCCCATTTCGGTATGTCAAAAGCGGTGCGGACGTTGCCCTCATGGCGCAGGCCATTACTGATTATCTTTATTTTGGCCTGTAGTGATCCCAGCTCATCCATGGCTGCCCACTGAAAAGGCGTCCACGGTTTAGGTACAAAACAATTAACGCTGAGAGTTAACGTTACCGCGCGTTTTCTGCCACGGCTCATTTTGAGGATATGATGCTTTATTTTTTTGGTCAGATTAACAATGGCCTCCACATCTTCTCTTTCTTCTGTGGGTAAACCGATCATAAAATAGAGCTTGAGGTTAAGAATGCCCAACTGAGCAACGTCCCCTGTCGCCTGCAATATAGTGTCTTCATCTAGTCCTTTGTTAACTACCCGCCGCATGCGTTCTGATCCGGCGTCAGGAGCTATGGTAACTGTCTTCAATCCAGCAGTTTTAAAGACAGCTAAGAGTTCCGGCGTCAGGCAGTCCGCACGCAGGGAAGAGAACGAAACCTGTCTACCTTGCAAAAGCAGATGCTGACAAACGCTTTCTAAGGCCTGAACATCCGTAATTTCTACTCCTACCAAACCCACCTTTTCGACGTCCCCTGCTCCAGCAATTGCTCGGCTCAGGGTTTCCTCGGGCCAAGGCCTTGGTGGGCGATAAACAAAACCGGCTGCGCAAAAGCGGCACCCCTTTGAGCATCCACTACCTATCTCAACAAGAAACTTCTCTTCGAACTCGGTATGCGGGGTGAGGACGACGGTATGTCTTTCTGCGGCCCTTGCTATTGGAACGCTCATCCGTTTTACCGTCTGTGGCAAGCCCTTGGCTGGACTAAACGACTCAAGCCCCCCTTTTTCATTGTAAAGCGCCTTATAAAATCGGGGAACGTAGAGCCCATTGAGGCGGGATGCAAGTCCCCATAGCAAGCTTTCTCGATCCAACCCCGAAGGCTGTTTTTCCACCAGGTGCTCCAAAAAAGGAGGTATGGTTTCCTCCCCTTCGCCTAGTAAGAAGCAGTCAATGTACCTGGCCAATGGCTCCGGGTTCAGGAAGGTTGCTACTCCCCCGGCAATAATCAGGGGATGTTTCTCAGTTCGTTCTTCTGCTTTTATGGGGATGTTTCCTGCCTCGAGGATCTTGAGTACATTAAGGTAGTCATTTTCAAAAGAAATAGAAAACGCTAAGACCTTAAAATCCGCCAGCGGCCGGTGCGATTCTATAGAAAAAGGGACTGTGCTGTTATCAGGCAGGAAAATGCGCTCACAGACAACATCTGAATTTCGGTTAAAAAGGGCATAAACAACCTGGTATCCAAGGCTGGACATGCCGACATGATAGTAGTTGGGGTAAACGAGAGCTACTGGTAACCTGCCACGCCACTTCTTCCTGATTACTCCCCGTTCGGAGGCCAGAAGTTCTTTGCTTGAAACCTGTTTTTTATACAATAATCTTCTTGCAGCTATACTTAGTCTGCCTGCCGGCGAAGGAAAGTCGGCACTTCCAGCTCCTCTTCGTTAGTAGAGCTGCCATTGTGGAACCCGCGCTTGGGCTGGAGGTTACTATTTCCGGCCATTGCCGCTCTGGGCTGGAACCGCTCCAACCCCTGCACCGTTTTAGGTGAATATTGTCCCATATTACCAAAAGAGGGCTTAGTTGGCGCCTCGTGAGCCCGGCCTATAGGACGCGGAAGAATAGTCTCGGGGGAAGAAGTCTCTTTTTCATTTTCTTCCTTTATATTGATGCCAGTAGCGATGACTGTGACACGAAGTTCATCCTCCAGGGTATCATCCATGACCGAACCAAAAATAATATTTGCGTCTTCATGGGCCTCCTTTTGGATGAGAGAAGAAGCCGCGTATACCTCTTCCATGGTCAGAGTACTATTACAGGTAATATTGATTAAGACGCCTCGAGCCCCACTTATCGATATATCCTCCAGGAGAGGGCTGGAGATGGCTTTTTGAGCGGCTTCTATCGCCCGGTTTTCACCAGAAGCCCCTCCAGTACCCATGAGGGCCATACCCATTTCCGACATAATAGTTCTGACATCGGCGAAATCAACATTGATGAGACCAGGCACTATGATCACATCCGAAATTCCCTTGACCGCATAAAGAAGAACGTCGTCGGCCTTCTTCAGCATTTCGAGAAAAGTAGCATTTTTATCAGCAAGGCTCAATAGGCGGTCATTGGGGATAGTTATGAGGGTATCCACATGTTTCCTTAACTCGCGAATTCCGTCTTCAGCCTGCCGCATGCGCTTTTTCCCTTCAAAATGAAAGGGTTTGGTAACCACAGCTATAGTGAGTGCACCCAATTCCTTACTCACCTGGGCTACGATGGGCGCGCCGCCAGTACCCGTTCCTCCACCCATACCGGCCGTGATGAAAACCATATCGCTACCGGCTAATACTTCACGCATTTTGGCTATACTCTCCAGGGCAGCCTGGCGGCCTTTTTCGGGATCAGCACCCGCTCCTAATCCCCTGGTTGTTTCCTCACCGATATGGACTTTGATGTCTGCGCTGGTTACCTCCAGGGCCTGGGCGTCCGTATTTGCCGCTACAAAACAGACCCCCTTTAAGTTAGATCTTACCATATTCCTAACTGCATTTGTGCCGCCGCCACCGATGCCAAAAACCTTGATTTTCGCCGAATACTCATTCTCCGCAAACGTAAAGAGCATAACCCCCTCCCCCCTTGTAATCCTGTTATATCTTCACCCTATAGAATCTTATCCCTGAACCATCTCTTCATCCTGTTTGTAACCCGATTGAAAATGTTTTCGTCTCGGATGCGGAACTTTCTCTCCGGCTCATTGTTAAGGCCATATAGAAGGAGACCCACCGCAGTAGCGTACATGGGGCTGTTTACCACGTCCACAAGCCCGCTGACACCTTTGGGATAACCAGTGCGCGTAGGTAAATTGAAGATCTGTTCTGCCAGCTCCACAATCCCCTCCAGTAAAGCTGTGCCCCCGGTAATAATCAGACCCCCAGCAACAAGATCTTTGTACCCACAACGAACTATCTCCTGGTCGACAAGGGTAAAGATCTCTTCCACTCGAGGCTCCAATATCTCGCTCAATATATGCCTCGAGACAATGCGGGGCTTCCTCCCGCCAACGCTTGGGACTTCGATTGTCTGATCCTTCTGAATCATGGAGTTCAAACAACAGCCGTGCCTAATCTTGATTTTTTCAGCCTCGGCCATTGGTGTGCGAAGCCCCACCGCAATATCATTGGTCAGGTTGTTGCCACCTAGCCCCAGGATTGCCGTGTGCCTTATGCTACCACCGGTAAAGATAGCCAGATCGGTTGTGCCTCCACCAAAATCAAGAAGCGCCACTCCCAGGTCTTTTTCTTCATCACTCAAAATAGCTTCCGCCGAAGCCAGAGATTCAAGAACTATGTCGCACACATCCAGCCCTGCCCGGTTGCAACATTTTACTATGTTGTGAGCTGAGGTAACAGCACCGGTTACGATGTGCACCTTGGCTTCAAGACGAACGCCAGTCATACCTAAGGGGTCAAGTATGCCATCCTGAGCATCTACTATGTATTCCTGTGGCAAGATATGGATAACCTCACGGTCTAAGGGAATAGCTACTGCCCGGGCCGCATCAATGACCCGGTTTATGTCACCCTGCGCTACCTCACGCCCTTTGATAGCAATTACGCCGTGGCTGTTAAAGCCTTTGATGTGACTGCCAGCAATGCCCGCGTATACTGACTTTATCTCACATCCGGCCATCAATTCTGCTTCTTCTATTGCCCTCTGAATTGAATTGACAGTGCTTTCAATATTAACCACTACTCCCTTGCGTAGACCGATAGAAGGATGGGAACCGATTCCAACAATCTTTATACCATCCTCGCCTACCTCACCTACTACAGCACAGATTTTGGTTGTGCCGATATCTAAACCGACGATGATGTTCCCTTGTTCTTTATCCATAATAATTCCTTTAAGATGACTTAATCGTCTTCCGAACCATGATTTTTCCGCTATAGTAGTCACAATCTACATAGGCGACCGAGCTATAAGCCTCCTTTTGATAAATGTCATAAAGAACAGTTTCCAGACATTTAAACTTTTTTTCTATGTCTCCTGTCCCCAACCTTATAGGGAAGCGTCCATCTACCGTATACAAGATCAGGCCCTTTTCTTTATCCACGTGAATCTCGGAAATATTTCTAGCCGGTAGCACATCTTCAACTTTTTTTTTGACATAAAGAAGTGGTAAAAGCTTCTGTAAATGCAGAACCTGTACCGAGGCAGACAAAACGTCTTCCTTTCTTAACCCGGTTATGATCGGGTAATCTATATCTTCAGCCAGACCGGTCCTTGCGATTATTGTAGCGTCTTCATCGACGTGATAAAGCCCGCCGTCTTGAAGTATGGCTATAGGCTGTTTCTCAATAATGTGGATGAAAAGGCGATCGGGTAGTTCTCTCCGCACCGTGGCATGTTTGACCCAGGGGTGCATCTCCAACGTCTGACCAACCTTATCCACATCAATAGCCAGTATGTTGCTGTGTATATCCACATTAGCCAGTTCGCGTATTTCTTCCTTGGAAACGCGCTGGCATCCGGTAATGTGGACCGAATTAACGCGAAAGAACCCAGATTGATGGAGCCAACGATAACAAGTCTTTGTTGCAAAAATAACACTGGCCGACAAAAGAACTAACAGCGACAGCCCAAAAAAGATCATGCACTTTTCGCGGCGTTTGTCATTTCCCTGAGGAAGTCTTTTATAAGTCCGCACCAATGATCTCTACCTCTGGCTCCAGTTTTATGCCGAAACGGGCATAAACGCGCTCCCGAAGCAATTCCAACAAGCTGAGTATATCCGAGGCCGTGGCTTTCCCTGTGTTCACTATAAAGTTGGCATGCTTTCGAGATACCATGGCACCCCCACAGCGTGCACCTTTTAATCCTGTCATGTCAATCATCTTACCCGCTGTTAGTCCAGGTGGATTTTTGAAAACAGAACCGGCACTGGGCTGTCGAAGAGGCTGGGTAACACGCTTACGAGACAGGTTTTCGCTGATGGTGTCCTGCACCTGTTTGGGATACCTCTTCTCCAAACGAAAAGTGCCAGAAAGGATGGTGCACCCTTTGGGATTTGAAAGACAACGGTAACCAAACGAGAGCTGAGTTCGGTCCCATTGTTTAATCTCTCCCTTGTCATCAAGAACGCTAATATTACTCAAGCAATCTTTTATTTCACTACCCCAGGAACCAGCATTCATAGATATGGCACCGCCCACCGAACCGGGTATCCCGGCGGCAAACTCCAGGCCAGAAATTCCAGCCCTGGCTGTATGTTTGACCAGCTGTGGCAGATAAACACCCCCCTCAGCAGTAACCAAGAAGTGGCTGTTTTCTTTCCCCTCCGCAACGGTTATTTTTTTAAACCCCATGCCCAGAGAAATAACCACGCCACGGAATCCGCCATCCCTGACTATCAGGTTTGTCCCCCTGCCAATAACAAAATATGGTATGCTATCCTCACGCACCAAGGCCAGGATTTGCCCCAGCGACTCAAGACTGCGGGGACTAACCAAGGCATCGGCCGGTCCCCCTACCTTAAAAGACGTCCAGCGAGCCAGCGGTTCATCAAACAGCACCGCACCGTCACACAAACCCTCTAGTCGTCTCTTTACTTTTTCCATCATTTTCTAATCCGGGCTAGTAACTCTTCCCCTACCTGCCAAATGTTGCCGGCTCCTAAGGTTAAAACCACATCGCCTTTACGAATTATTGATTCCAGATAAGAGGCAATAGCCGTTCTGTCCGGCACAAATTGAACATCTTTGTGCCCCTGGCGACGAATACTTTCATATAGGTTTTTTGCTTCTACGCCAGGAATCGGGCGTTCTCCAGCCGGGTAGATCTCTGTCAATATCAGGACATCAGTTTGATAAAAAGCCTTTGAAAAATCATCGAAAAGAGCTTTGGTTCGGGTGTAGCGATGGGGCTGAAAAATCACAATAAGCCTTTCGTCCTGCCAACATTGCCTGGCTGCAGTTAGCGTGGTCTTGATTTCTGTTGGATGGTGGCCATAGTCGTCTACGACTGTAACGCCATCTACCTCTCCTTTGATCTGAAAACGCCGCTGAACCCCGCTAAATTGCTGCAATGCACCTTGTATAACAGCAAAGGGGATTTTGAGTTCCAGGCCGCAGGCCACAGCGGCTAGCGTGTTATAAACATTATGCAGACCGGGCACATTCAAATTTACCGGCCCCAGCTCTTGCCCGTGGTGGTAAACAACGTACCGCCCCCCCATACCCTCCAGATGGACGTCTCGTGCCTGTATATCAGCTTGAACCGTAAGACCATAGGTAGTATAGCGTTTTCTGATATGAGGTATCAGCGAGGGGATATAGTCATCGTCTAAACAGAGAATAGCTAGTCCATAAAATGGTACCTTGTTCACAAATTCAAGGAATGTAGTTCTGATACATTCGAGGTTGCCATAATAATCCAGATGTTCCGCATCGATGTTAGTAACAACTACAATGCTTGGGGCAAGGCGCATAAAGGAACCATCGCTCTCATCTGCCTCCGCTACCAGAAATTTACCCTGTCCTAGCTTGGCATTACTTCCTAAGCTGTTTAGCTTGCCGCCTATGACCGCCGTCGGATCGAGGCCACCCTGGGCCAGGACCGTAGCTATCATAGAGGTGGTCGTTGTCTTCCCATGAGCGCCAGCTACCGCAATACCGTGCTTTAGACGCATCAATTCAGCCAGCATCTCGGCACGCGGGATAACGGGGATCATGCTTTTATGGGCTTCGTCAACCTCAGGATTCTCTTTCGTTACTGCCGAAGAGGTTACAACGACATCAGCCCCGTTCACATTTTTCGGATCATGTCCTCGGTAGATAGTACAACCTAGTTCGCCAAGGCGACGGGTAATATCTGTTTCAACCAGATCAGACCCACTAACCTTATAACCCAGGTTGACCAGCACCTCGGCTATACCACTCATGCCGATGCCGCCTATACCCACAAAGTGTATATGTTGACCGGTATTGTACATGTTATTTTACCTGGCACCTATCATCCTGAGGCATTCTTCCGCGATAAGGGCAGCCGCATTTGCTTTGCCTCGCTGCAACGACCGACTGGCCATGCTTTTGAGGGCACTTTTGTCTTCATACAGCGATCGAATCTCCTTGGCCAGGATTTCTGGTCTGAGACCTGTTTGGGTGAATACCCGGGCGGCTCCAGCCTTCTCCAGACAGCGAGCATTCACTTTCTGGTGGTCATTGGCCGCGTACGGGTAGGGGATCAAGAGAGACGGCTTTCCGAGAGCAGTCACTTCGGCCAAAGTGCCAGCCCCAGCCCTGGACGCTACAATATCCGCCCGTCCGTAAGCCCGGCCCATTTGATTAATGAACGCAGAAACCTCCGCTTTGAAACCGGCCTGGCGATAGGCATCCCTTACCCAGACCTCATCTTTCTCGCCAGCCTGGTGGATGAAATAGAGTCTCTCCTTGAGATCCTCCAGGCTGGTAAGTGTCCCCACTACGAGCTCATTAAGGCGGTGGGCACCCTGACTGCCGCCCAAAACCAGGACACTAAATATATCGCCTTGTCCCTTGTTTTCGACGATAGAGTCAAATAACTCTCTCCGTATGGGATTACCTGTAAGTATAGTCTTTCGAGTCGGGAAATAGTCTTTACTTTCAGGATAAGAGATAAATATCCGCTCTGCGATCCGACTTAGAATACGGTTAGTAAGCCCCGGGATTGAATTTTGTTCCTGTATAGCCGTCCTTACTCTCATAAGCCAACCTCCAAGAGTTACTGGTCCGGAAACGTAACCCCCAACACCAAGAATTAAGTGCGGCCGAAACTCTCTCAAAATGGCCAGAGTTTGGCACACGGCCAGGGGAGCCATGGCCAAGGCCCGGACAGTTCCCAGTATGCCTCGCCCCTTGATACCTTCAACTTGAATGGTCTTAAGCGGAAAACCGTATCTACACAGTGCGTCCACATTCATCGCCTTATCCGTGCCTATAAACAAAACATCAACATTGCCCGTTTTCCTCAGTTCCTGAGCTACTGCAATACCAGGGAAAAGGTGACCGCCCGTTCCTCCTCCGGCTACAATTACCCGTATTTTTCCGCCCTCAAGCATTCCCGGCAAAAAGATACCCATAGCCCGACTACCTTACTGCGCATGCTGGCTGCCTTTCCTTCAAGGCCCGCGCTGCCTCCTGAAAAATATTTCCGCGTTCTGCATAGTTTCTAAACATGTCGAAACTTGAACAGGCCGGGGAAAGAAGAACAACGTCACCAGGCCTGGACTCCGCATAAGCAAGATATACTGCTTCCGGCAGGGTCTCAGCCTCAATAGTTCGAGTCAGGTGTCCTAGTGCCTGACGTATTTTATCTCTGGCCTCGCCAATCAGAACAACCATCCTCACCTTATTGCGGACAATATCCTCTAATGCAGCGTAACTGCCACCTTTATCCCGGCCACCCGCGATCAGTATGACCGGCCTGTCAAAACCGGTTATGGACTTCACCACTGACCCCACATTGGTGCCCTTGGAGTCATCGTAAAAACTTACACCGCCAACCTCGCAGACAAATTCAGTACGGTGAGGTAAGCCCTCAAAAGTCTCCAGGGCTTCCTGTATGACATACGGATTGCAGCCGCACACGCGAGCCGCCACCACAGCCGCCATAGTATTTTCCAGGTTATGCTGCCCGGTGATCCTTAAATTTTCTAGTAGATATACTTCACCAGCCTCTTTACTACCCAAGTGGCAAACCAGCTTGTTATCTTTAACATATGCACCCTCATCCTCTGGCGTATGACCGAAGGTAAAAATCTTGGAAGGGATGGTATCCTCATGTTGCATAATAATCGGGTCATCGCGATTGATTATGGCGAAATCATCCGGCAATTGATTTGCAAAAATCTGTAATTTGGAGCGGACATAGTCGTCAAAAGACAAATAACGATCAAGATGATCCTCGGATATATTCAATAGTAGCGCAAGCCAGGGCCGGAAAAAAACTACGGTATCTAGTTGAAAACTGCTTATCTCAGCCACAACAAAATCCTTGTCCTGCTTTTGGCACGCATATCCGATCAGAGGACGGCCTATATTGCCACCGACGAAGACATCTTTCCCCGCATGCTTCAAAATATGCCCGATTAAAGTGGTAGTCGTGCTCTTCCCATTGGTGCCGGTCACGGCAATTATTGGGGCCTCGATAAAACGAGCAGCCAGTTCCACCTCACCAATAACCGGAATGCCAGCACGCTTTGCAGCCCTAATAGGACCAATCTCCAGCGGTACCCCCGGACTGACAACGATTAATTCTGACTCAAGAAAGGTTCGGGTGTTATGCGCACCTGTTTCTAATGGAACCTTATTACCTTCGACCCAGGTCAGGCTTTCTGGAGAAATAGCCTCGGGGGCAGCAGCTTCAGATATTGAAACTTTAGCCCCGCGAGCAAGTAAAAACGCAGCAGATTCTTTACCGCTTTCGCCCAGCCCCACCACTAAAACTTTTCTATTTTTCAATTCCATGCCTAATTTCTACCTTAGCTTGAGCGTGCTTATAGCCACCAGTCCCAAAATAATAGCGATGATCCAAAAGCGGACAATGACTTTGGGCTCCGGCCACCCTTTCAATTCGAAGTGATGGTGCAGCGGAGCCATGCGAAAAATACGCCTACCGTTGGTAGCCTTGAAATATCCGACCTGGAAAATCACCGACAGGGCCTCGACAACGAATATGCCGCCAACAATAGACAGCAAAATCTCATGCTTAGTGACTACTGCTACCGTCCCCAGGACGCCCCCCAGCGCCAAAGAGCCAACATCACCCATGAAAATCTGGGCCGGATAGCCGTTAAACCACAAGAATCCCAAACCGGCACCGACCACCGCCCCGCAAAACACGGCGATTTCTCCGACGCCTGGAACGTATGCAATCTGTAGATAGTTAGCTATCTTGACGTGCCCGGTTAAGTACGCAAAGATGAGGTATGTCCCAGCGGCAATGATCGTCGGTCCGATAGCCAAACCGTCCAGGCCATCAGTTAGATTCACCGCATTCGATGCCCCAATAATGACAAATATCACGAAGGGGATATATGCCCAGCCAAGATCAGGCCTGATAGTTTTGAAAAACGGGATGCTAAGGCGTGTATCAAAACTGTGATGCATATAGAGATAGACACCAATAAACAGGGTAATGGCTAACTGCCCGACCAGCTTATAACGCCCGCTTAGCCCCTTGTTATTTTTCTTAATCACTTTGCGATAGTCATCAGCCAGGCCAATGAGACCGAAGCTTACGATGACCAGTAAAATCAACCAGACATAGTGATTACCCAGATCAGCCCACAGGAGCGTGGATGCGACGACAGCGAAAATTATCATGATGCCACCCATGGTGGGTGTCCCTTGTTTTGTAAAATGGGATTGCGGGCCTTCCTCACGTATGTACTGACCGATTTGAAATTTCTGCAGGCGCCTGATCAGATAAGGACCGATAATAAAAGACAACAAAAGCGCCGTCAGCGTAGCATAAATGGTACGGAAGGTAATATAACGGAAGACGTTGAAAATAGGATGATAAACGTGCAGGGGATATAGCAGATGATATAGCATTTATCTGTCCCCCCTGAGCCTTCGTACGACCTCTTCCATTCTCATGCCGCGCGAACCTTTGACCAGCACCACGTCGTCACCGGAGGCTAATCTTTTAATTATGCCTACCGCTTCCTCATGGCCAGATACGATAAAGATATGGTTTATATCCAGTCCGTATTTAACAGCACCTTCAGCGAGGTTGGAAGCAAACTCCCCGAGAACAACGACATATTCTATCCCCAGATCGGCAATGTATTTACCAACCGAGTTATGGGCTTCCACAGCCTGCTCACCCAGTTCAAGCATATCTCCTAAAACAGCTATCCCCTGCCGACCGCCTTTGATTTCTTTAAGCGTTCTCAAGGCCGCCCTCATCGAAGCCGGGTTAGCATTGTAAGTATCATTTATTATGGTCATACCCTGGGGAAGTTTCACTATCTCCAGCCGGTTTGCCAGCATCCGGAATTCTTCCAGACCTTCTTTGATGGTTTTAAGGTCAATACCCATCGCTACAGCTACCGCGCTTGCAGCCAGGGCATTCATGATGTTGTGCCTTCCTGGGGTCTGTAAAGTTATTTCTATTTCCTCCCCACCGGCAACCAAAGCAAAAGTTACCATTCCGTAGGGGCGGGATACCACGCTACGGGCGGTCACATCGGCCTTCGGACCGACCCCAAACCCCAACTTCCGAGCAAGGCATTTTCGGGCTAAATCCGAAACATGTGGATCATCCACGTTGAATACTGCCAGGTCTTCTGCATCCAAGGCCGCATAAAGTTCACCCTTTGCCCTGGCCACACCTTCAATAGACTTAAGGCCTTCCAGATGTGCCATGTGTACATTAGTTATGACACCGATATCCGGTTTCGCAATCTGAGCCAATCGTTCTATTTCCCCAAATCTATTCATGCCCATTTCCAGAACCGCTACTTTATCCGTAGCCTTAATGGCAAGTAAAGAAAGAGGTAAGCCGATGAGATTATTGAAATTACCGATGGTCTTTGTTACGTCGAAACACCTGCTCAGTATACCTGCCGTCATCTCTTTGGTAGTAGTCTTACCGCTGCTACCGGTAATAGCTACGACCTGAACCGGGTTGGTGCGGCGCCAGAAAGAAGCAATGTCACCCAAAGCTGTTATGGTATCATCTACTTCAATGACCACGATCGGAGTAAAAATATTCCTGCTGGCCTGTTCTGCCCACCAGCCTCTACGGACTAGAAGACCGCTTATACCTCTCGCTACGGCTTCAGCCACAAAGTCATGACCATCGAACCGCTCCCCCTTCAGGCACAGGAAAAGATTCCCGTCTTTTGCAGTGCGAGAATCTATGGTTACGCCATTAAACGAAACAGCAGTCCCTCCCTGGAGCAGCATCCCTTTTGTAGCATATAAGATATCCAAGGCCGTTAATGTTCTCATGTCGTCCCGGGTTTTAACACGTGCCAGCAAAGGCATACTCCGCCTCCAAACGGTCGTCAAAGGGTAAAACGTTTCCTTTTACAATCTGGTAGTCCTCGTGACCTTTGCCGGCAATAATAACGGCATCTCCAGTCCGAGCCAGGCGTGATGCCAGCCTGATAGCTGCGCGCCGCTCGGGAACAACAAGATAACCGTTTGTCACTTGGTTGGACTGGATATTATCGGGCTCAAATCTGGTCAGAGAAAAGCTTTTTATACCCTCCTCGATATGTTTAATGATCTCTAACGGATCTTCGTCTCGGGGATTATCCGAGGTGATTATCAATATCTGACTGAACTGAGCTGCTATCCGTCCCATAAGGGACCTCTTGCCTCGGTCGCGATTACCGCCACAACCAAATACCGTGATAAGCCTTTTAGGTTTAAGGGCCTGCACTGTTTTTAAAACATTCTCCAAGGCATCCGGGGTATGGGCATAGTCAACTAGGACCGTAACCTTAGAAGCCTTCTCTATCCTATCCGTACGCCCGGGCACACTGCTCAAGCCTTCTATTCCGCTTTTTATTTCCTCGCAGGTAAAACCAAGGGCTATCCCCACTCCAGTAGCGGCCATAATATTATAAAGGTTATACTCGCCAAGAAGCTTTGAATGTAGTGAAAAAGTCCCTTTTGGCGTAACAAGTTCAGCCTCGATCCCATCCAAGGTGAAAGACGTATTCCGTGCAGTTATGTCTGCCCGGTGCGCTCTTAAGCCATAAGTCATAAGAAGGCCACGCTGAGTCTTGACTAACTTTTCTCCCCAAGAATCGTCGATATTGATAACCGAACGGGCCCGTTTTACACCGTCAGCCCTATCCAATACTTCGGTAAAGAGCTTTTCCTTGGAGCGAAAATAACTGCTCATGTCCTTATGGTAATCAAGATGATCTCGCGATAGGTTGGTATAAGCCACCACGTCAAACTGACAGAAACCAACCCGCTCTTGGTCTAAAGCATGAGACGATACCTCCATAACCACGTGAGTTATCTCCTGATCAACCATCCGGCGGAGCAGCTTTTGTAATTCCAACGACTCCGGAGTAGTAAAGGGCGCCTTCATGACTTCGCAGCCAAAGCGATAATTTACCGTACCAATAACGCCTGTCGAAAGACCTTTGGTCTTTAAAATCGATTCTACCAAGAAAGATGTGGTAGTCTTACCATTAGTACCCGTAATACCTACCAAACACAATTTCCCGGTTGCATTTCCATAGAAAGCCTCGGCAATGCGGGCTAAGGCCAGGCGAGTGTTAGGCACCCGGATGACGTGTAAGCCAGACGGCATGGAATCGAGTTTGAAACCATTCTGCATCATCACCGCATTAGCACCACGACTGATGGCTTCGTGGATATAGGCATGTCCATCGGTCTTTGATCCAGAAATAGCCACAAAAAGGCTCCCTGTGGTTACTTCCCGCGAGTCGTAAGCCACATTCGTAATCTCAACATCCGGTAAATTTTCGGCATACTCTCTGCCGATCGAGGCTACTAACCGAGATAATCGCATATACTCAAGAAAACCCTCTCTCCTTTACGAAGGTGGCTTAAATTCAATCATGCAACGAGAAGTTTTCTTCAATTTGGCACCTGGTAGCGGCGATTGGCTAACAGCAATACCGGAGCCTGTAACTACGAGAAAGATGTCATAGCCTTGCAACATGTGCAGCGCTTCTCGCATGGACCTGCCACGTACATCTGGCATAACCATGGCTTGCTTCACTTTACCAGCGGATCGGTGGTCACCATTTTCAGTTTTGGTTTTTTCCCCATAACCCTGGTATTCCTTCTCCTTGCGTGGAGTAATACATGCTTTCGCCCTACCACGGGCCAATGCCTTGAGAGATGCAGAGGCAATGTCTCTTACCCTGCATTCTACGTTTTCTGATATCTCTACTTCCTCGGGCCCCGTCTCCATCACAAAAAGTACGGCCACTCTAGGATTCTTGGCTGGCATGCACCCTAACGAATACTTAATATAATCAAGCTCCTTGGACTTGTCTATAGAAGGATTGGGTTGAGATGACCTGCCCGGGAGCTGGATGTGACCACAGCCTTTAAATATGATGAAATTATCATCATTCCTGCTTCCCCGGTCCTTGATCAGCATAGAGCATATTTCCTCAGATGTCTGCGGTGTGCATACTTTCCTTATGCAAACACTTTGATGCTCTTTTAGTAAATTACCCTGCCCGTCGGTCACCTCTATCACAGCATGGGGCAGCATCAGTTTGCCACGGTTTATGATGGCTCCAAAAGCGGTGATAAGCTGAAGGGGAGTTGCAGTAATGCCTTCACCCCTATAAAGCGCCCCAGTATTATCCTTATAAACATCATATGGCGGCAAAGTCCCACTACTTTCCGCAGGTAAACTTATACCGGTCTTATTGCCAAATCCGAGCTTGAGAAGAAAATTATATAGAAACTGCGGCGTTGGATGTTCAATGGCGTCAGCCTTTTCGCTGTCCATGCACGGATCAGAAATAGACCTTGCCTTGATTGATTGCTCTTCAAGAGCAGCAACATCCCCGAAAAATTTAATCAATCCACCGAGCTCATATGCGTCCGTAATTGCACGATTTTTCCGGAGCGTGGCATGGGCATCCCAAAAGACATTCGGATTATAGGATGGATGATTGCACATTGCCAACAAAGCCCCGGTCCCGACATCCATAACAATAACCGTACCTGCCTTAGCCCCATTTTTTGCCAGCACCAGGCCAAGCTCCTTCTCTGCAAAGGCCTGGATATTTTCATCGAGAGTCAAATGGATATTGTTTCCTCTATTTGTACCAAGTTCTATTATCCCTCCGTTGAATGTAAACTGGGTTAACTCGTCACTCTTGTTCTGAAGCGATAAAGGGGCATTACACAAAAAACGATCATAGGCCAACTCCAATCCCTCGACACCATGCCCATCAGAATCGGCAAAGCCTATGAATTGAGCTGCCAAGCTGTTTCGAGGATAAACACGATAATTCTCACTGACAAAGTGGACACCCTTCAGCTTAAGGTTTTTTATCATCTCTAACTGCATAGGTATGACACGACGGGCTACCCACACAAAAGCCTTCTCGCATTTGAGCAGCTTGAGCAAAGAAGTTTGATCGATCCTGAGTATGTTGGAAAGCGCAGTGGCCGTTCGATCTGGGTCGTCAACATTTAAAGGATGGGCATAAATTGAGTAGGCAGTAGTGTTTATCGCCAGCTCTCTGTGGTTTCGGTCGTAAATACTACCTCGATAAGAAGCAAGCGATAAGGTAGATCCCTTGAAATAGTTGTACCGTGAGTTCCCTTTGGCCTGGTCGCTCGAATAAAAAGCACGCGCTAATAGAATACCAGAAACTGATATAAGAATCGCCAGGATGATGACACGCAAGACATAATTTTTGCGTTTAATCGTTCCCTTTTTCATTTAATGTCTAATAACAATAAGTTGTTCCTTGGATGGATGTTGCAACCCTAATTCACGTTTTGCCAATTCTTCTATTCGTGACGGGGACTTTAAATATTGCCATTCTTCCTGCAAGCTACGGTTTTCGGCTAAAAGTTTTTTATTTTGCGTTTCTGCAGCCACTATATTACACCCGCTTTTTGAAACCGCTCCCCTCACCAGCATAAGCAACAAAAAACACATCGCCAAACTGGTTACAAGCGCCATTTTTGCGCCAATAAAAAATATCTTCGCCGTCTTGCTCTTAATCTTCTTTCCCACACCTATGGCGCCTGCTGAAGCTCTTTTGGGCACGCGAATAGTAGTGACATTGGCCATGGTTACTCCTCCTCTACGCTGCAAGTCGTTCGGCCACTCGCAATTTAGCGCTACGTGCCCGGGGGTTAGCAGCACATTCTGCCGGTGATGGGATAACGGGCTTACGTGTAACTCGACGCAGTACAGGCCCCTCGTCCATAAATCCAATCTTCTCCATTTCCTGGAAATTCCTTTTGACGATCCTATCTTCCAGCGAGTGAAAAGAAATTATACAGAGCCTACCTCCTGGCTTGAGGACGCTAACAGCGCCCTTTATACCGCCGGCAAGGTTTTCCAGTTCCCGATTAACCGCAATCCTCAGAGCCTGAAAGGTGCGTGTTGCTGGGTGAATCTTCCTGGGATGAAACCTTTGCGGTATGGCAGAAGCGACAATTGTGGCCAGCAGTTTGCTCGTAGTAAGCTGCTGCTTTTCTCTTTCACGAACTATCACCTTAGCAATCCTTCTGGCCCACCTTTCTTCCCCGTATTCCCTTATGATTTTCTCCAATTCTTTCTCGGAAAAACGGTTAACAATATCCCGGGCAGCTAATGGATTCTGCATATCCATACGCATATCGAGCGCCTCATCACTCTTAAAGCTGAACCCACGACCGCTTCGTTCCAGATGATAGGAAGAAATGCCTAGATCAAATAGAATCCCATCAACTGCATTAAAGTTTAACTCTTTCAGTATAAGGGGTAGGCTGGCAAAGTTTCCCTGCACCAGTATGACCTGATCGCCAAAAGAAGCTAAGTTTTTGCGAGCTATACTCAGAGACTCTTCATCCCAGTCAATGCCAATTAATAAACCGCCCGGCGTGATTTTATCCAGCATGGCCAGGGCGTGTCCTCCCATACCTACGGTTCCATCCACATATATGCCACCTGCATGACAATCCAGATAGCCGAGGACTTCCCTACACATAACGGGTACATGCCATTCAGTCATAGATCTTGAACCCATCGAATCAAAGCCCAATTTGGGCTAGCGTTACAGTCAGTTGCTGATAATTGTCCCGGGATTTCTTGATCTCTTCATCCCATAAAGCCTTATCCCAAATCTCAAAGTTTTTTAGCATCCCAGCCAATATGACCTCCTTCTCGAGGCTAGCATATTCACGGAGGCTAGGTGGAATCAGTACCCTTCCCTGCCGGTCTAAAGGGCATTCCACCGCGCCGGAGATGAATATCCTCAAAAAGGCCTTAACGTTCTCATCTATGTCAGAGAGAGAAGCAGCTTTGTTTTCGATCAACCGCCACTCTTCAAAAGGGTAAGCCACTAAGCAACGGTGGAGGTTGGTAACAACGAGACCATCGTCATACCTGGCTTTGAGAACTTCCCGGAACCGCGCAGGTATAATTATGCGCCCTTTGCTGTCCAGGCTATGTGCAGACCTGCCACGAAACATCCCAACCCACCCTATAAAAGGATTTTACACCACTTTACACCACTTTTTCCCCCTTTTCGCCACTATATGGCCAGGACTTTAATTTGTCAAGAAAAAAGCTGTCTTTTCGACAGCTTGAAGAAAAGAAACCAGGGTCAACCTCACACTATATGTAGTATTAGTGAAAAACCAGGTGACTACATATAGAAAAACAAAATATGTTTATTTTTCTAGCGAATTAGTGGGGCGGGACTGGCAGAAATCTTCTTTTGATATATGTCCACTGCGCGTCGGTGAGCGCTGAGGTTGCACGAGAAACAATGTGAGCCATCGTTTTTGGATACAAAGTACAGGTGCTTGCCTTTTGCAGGACTAAGTGCCGCCTCGATCGCCCTCTCCCCTGGGCAGGCTATAGGACCTGGCGGCAACCCTTTGATCGTGTACGTATTGTAAGGAGTAAATGTCTGTAAATCCTTCTTGGTCAGGTTGCCTTTAAAATCACGCATCCCATAAATAACTGTCGGATCTGCCTGCAGGGGCATACCGCGACGTAGCCTGTTATGAAACACAGCGGAAATAAGCGCCATTTCGCCGGGGTTACCCGTTTCCTTCTCGATAATGGATGCCAGCGTTATGACCTTACGCATGGATAAACCCTGCTTTTTGGCCCTTTCTTCAAACTTTTGCGAATATATCTTTTTAAACCTGTATGCCATCTTACGAAGAACATCTTCTGCTTCCATATCCCGCCAGAATGCATAGGTATCAGGGAAAAGGAAACCCTCAAGACCTGGCCCCTCAAACCCGAGAGAAGATATGAATTCCTTGTCAAAGGCTTTGGCAAGTAATTTTTCTTTTCTTACCAGACCCTCTCTATCCAGTGTATCAGCGATCTGGTAAATGTTATATCCTTCCGGTATGGTTACCATGTGCTGGATAACCTGGCCATTGACTAATTTATTGAGCACTTCTTTGGGCAGCATAGACGGGCTCAGTTCGTATTCTCCCGCCTTGACTTCGTTTATTGACCCGGTGATTTTTGCCAACATACTAAATTTAAAGCTACTTTTGATAACGCCTGCTTCTTCCAACTGATGGGAAATGGTTCGAAATCTGGTCTTGGGCTGGATATATACAATCTTTGACTTCGCATGCTTTGCCGGCGGCATGTAAACAAAAGAATAAGCCTGATAAGCGAGGAGCAAGATAACGTATAAACCAACCAGGGCTTGCCACCTTAGAACCTTTTTGACGCTATCAAGCACACCCGCAATCATCTGCTATCCAGAAAACCCTGAAGAATATAGGCAGCCGCCAGCTGATTAACCACTTCCTTGCGTTTCGCACGTCTGACATCGCCTTCCAGCAAAACTCTCGTAACCGCCACCGTAGAAAAACGCTCATCCCAGGTGTGAATAGGCTGCGGAATGGCCGACTTGAGCTTTTCTACAAACTCCAGAACCATTATAGCTCCCTGACCAAGCTGACCATCGGTCCTCTTCGGAAGCCCCACAACTAATTCAGATATTTCTAATTCACTGATAAGCTTCTTTAGAGCGTCTATATCCTTCTCATCGGTCTTCCTGGGCAAAGTTCTTAATGGTTGAGCAATAATGCCCAGTGCATCACTAACGGCAATGCCGATAGTCTTTGTACCTATATCCAGGCCCAGAATACGCATATTTGTGCCCTCAAGTTTACCCGGAAACGCCTCTCTTAAATCACTGCGTAAAGTGCTACATTTAACATAACCCGGCCCTAAGTGTCAATCTACTGACACTCCCGTCTTGTAGTGTCTCGCGCCCTTTAGGGGCAGCAAGGCCGCTCGGCACGCACTCTGAGCCATGCCTTCCTCCTTTCCGGAAAAAAATATTAATGTTGTTATCTAGGGCCTTGTACCATCAATAAGCATTCCCGAGGAGGCCAACATTACCAATCTGGACGTTTTTGAGGCCAGCTTTTAGGGCAATCGTTTGGCATCTCAAGGCATGAGCGCGCGAGGTCGTGGGTAAATCCTGCAAATAAAAATGTGGATAAAATGCCAGTAAGCTATAGGGGATATCAGTACTCAGATGGGCGATGAACTGGGCAATAGAGGCAACTTCTTCTTCATCTATATAACCTGGGACCAGAAGCGTGCTGGCTATCAAAAATGGAGGAACAGGCCTTTCCTTAATTAGTGAACCCAGTCTGGTGAAATTTTCCAGCGTCGTTTTATTGCTTACGCCGCAAAGGGCCTTATGCACGGTCTCGTTTGCGGCTTTAACATCGAATTTTATGCATCCGCCAGACCGTAACGAAACATCTGCCATCATATTTAGGTATCGGTCACTTACAGACCCATTTGTTTCCCAGCAGATTCGCAGTATCCGTCCCCTATTTTTCTCTAAGGCTATGTGGGAAGTTTTAATGGCGTGGAGGACCTGCGGCGTAGGATCTCCGCCAAAATAACATACACAGGTTGTCTCGGCATCAACTGCCTCGGCTAAGGCCTTAGCGCTGGTCCTTTTTCGAGAATATGTAAACCTCTTAAAAATATAATTCTGGCAATAAAGACAGTTAAAAGAACAGGCCTGATAAAAGACAGCCAGGTTCTTGTAGCCGTATTCAGGACCGTCACGCGCAGCGTATCTGGGATAGCCACAACCGGTACCGGCAGGGCATACCCAATTGCCTACACAGTTGGTTGGAAGAGGGTCGTAATAGTAGGAAAGATTTCCTTCATGAGGGCGACCGCCTTTGAGATGCCCCTGCACCCCGTATCTCACGCCGCAATAACCACGGCCACCCTCTGGTATCCGGCACCGGTTTGCACAAAGGTCGCACAAGATACCATTTGGATCTTTTGGCGGAACTGGCGGTAAGTTAAAAGAAACGCGACTTTCCTTATGAACCTTTTCCACTTCCGGCCAAACCGCATCGAAATAATGCCGAAGGCAATGGACACAATAGCCGATGACATTGGAAATGGTTACTGATTTGCTGCCGCAATACCGACAAACGCCCATTTCGATCTTCATTCCCTACAAAAAGCATCAATCAGTGCTGCCAGAAAAATCAATCTATATCTGCCCACACGTCTGTCTTCAGCCAGGCATCCGGTTAAAGGAAAATATTTTACCTGCTCCAATGAACCCTTATACTCTTTTCAGCGTCACCATATTGAAAAGCAAAATCACCCTGATAAGCATGTGACAAGGCCTCTCCGATACGGCGAGCTATGTGAATCCCGGTTGTAGTCACGGAGGTGTGGTCCGATTCCTCAACCACCGACATGATTCTTTCCATCGGATGTTCTGCCTTTTCCAATTCCCCTTCGTTCCGAATAAGGTTCAGTAATTCTTCACGGTGTTCTTTGAAAAAATCACCTCGGATCTCGATATATCCTGCCGGGTAGTTATCAGCGATGCGCTGACAAGCCGGACAAATTACCGTATTAGCCCCTTTAGGCGGCTTCTTCCACGACCAGCGCCCGTTTTGAAATAACGAACCGCATTCCGTACAGACAGTGGGCTCGGGCCACTTGCCCCATTCCTTATAAGTATCATGCCGCTTCTCCTGGACCAATCTGTCTCTTCTAGCGTACTTGCCCTTGTCCATAACCAGCCCTCCATTTCCACGATCTTGGTGTGTTTCTATCCTTCAAAGATCATCCTCTCTGCCATAAGGCATCAGGTAACAAGAATTGTATCAGAATCACGTGGGAATTTACAGGGCTTTATCAAAAAGCCGTTCCCGCGGGACGAAAGAACGCAGGCCTTATCCTTAAAAAGTTAAAGGCTGAGATGAGGATTAGAGGTTGCCTCGGCTGTTTCTGGCCACCTTTTAGGGATACCAGTAAGGATGATAGCCCCAGGGATAGTACCAATAATACGGATAAGGATAGGGATGGTAAAATCTCTCCTTTTTTTCCTCTGGCCAAAGGTAGATTTCTCTGGCCAGGATCAATGGATACGTATATTCGATTTCGTCCAGAGACTGGGTCTTCTTGCCTTTGACTTCTCCGGCTACCGTCACCTTCCGTCCTTTCCTATAGATGGCCACATCCAGGTAACCAGGGTTCAGAACCAGGAACCTTCCCTCTGAATAGTCCAAATCCAGCGGCTTCCCCTGAATGTCCGCCGGTTTTTGTAGTACCTCGAGCAAGGTCCCTTCGAACTTGTTTACCGAATTCATAATTTCGCCGCTCCAAAGTACGATCTTACCCTTGTAGGCCTCTGGATCTTTCGCCACGACACCAAGCGTGAGTTCCGCTGATACCTCTTTCCTGAGTTCTCTGGAAATTACCGGGGCACAGCCCGCAAACGATAGAAAGATAGAAAGCATAAATACGAAATATAGGTTCCTGGGCCCTGTACCGTGCTTCATTGTAATAGTCCCTGCTGTTGCAAACCGGTAGCTCTAACTGCAGCGTCTCTTTCTGCTGACTACTGTGGGAGATATTCTCCCTATATATTAGCTTGCTACAGTCTTAAACAAAAGTAAACAGGTGCGTCAATATCGATGACCGCACAAAAGAATCACGGCCAAATCTTTTGGATAATTAGTAATGACCTTTTAATCCCTTGCAGGTCTTATGGCAGGTCTTAAGGCTAGGAAATTAAAACGAAAGCCCGGAAAAAGATTGGCAAGCCAGCCCTTTACCCCGGTCACGCAGTGCTATTTGAGGAACATTCAACTTTCTCTGATCCCAGCGATGAATTCCTCCGTTATTCTAAAAGCCTCGTCATCAGGAAATTGCTTCGGAGGGTGTTTCATGAAGTAAGCAGAAGGTGAGCACAGAACCCCCCCTTTACCTCTGTCCAGGGCCAGTTTACAGCAGCGGATAGCGTCTATGGCTACGCCGGCGGAGTTTGGAGAATCCTCAACCGAAAGGCGCAGTTCGAGGTTCATGGGTACGTCACCAAATAGTTTGCCCTCCATTCGGATAAAACAAACTTTGTTGTCTTTCTGCCATGCAACGTAATCACTGGGGCCGATATGGATGTTCTCGTCCTCCAGCCTTTCGGCAAGAACTGACTGTACAGCCTCGGTCTTCGACGTTTTTTTCGATACAAGTCTTTTCCTGTTAAGCATGTTGAGGAAATCAGTATTGCCCCCGGTATTTAACTGGTAGGTTCTTTCCAGGCTTACGCCTCTTTTCTTAAACAAATCGGCCAGGGCTCTATGTGTGATTGTGGCACCAAGCTGGGCTTTTATATCATCCCCGATTAGCGGTATATTCTTTTTTTTGAATTTATCCCCCCATTCAGGATCGCTCGCTATGAAAACCGGCATGCAATTAACCAACGCCGCGCCCGCCTCAAGTGCACATTCGGCATAGAACCTTACTGCCTGCTCGGAACCTACTGGAAGATAGTTTAAAAGTATCTCTGTCCCAGGCTCTTTCAGGACATTAATCACATCTTCTTTGGTTGCCTCTTTTTCATCGCTCAAAACAAACCTATATTTTTCGTCGTAATCCCCCATGTGATCCGAAAAGCCATCCAGTATCCTTCCCATCCTCACCTTGACATTTTTCTTCGCTATATCTTTACAAAATATCTTCGTGCAGTTTGGAAGTTTAAAGATAGCCTCAGACACGTCCTTCCCGACCTTCCTCTTATCAATGTCAAAGGCAGCTACCACTTCAATATCGTAAGGCGTGTAACCGCCGATTTCCCAGTGCATTAATCCGATAGCTTCTTTGCTATCCTTGTTCCTATAGTATTCAATGCCCTGTACCAAAGAACTCGCACAGTTACCAACCCCCACGATCGCAATCCTGGCCTTTTCCATGAACAACTACCTCCAGATCTTACCAAGTTTGTGAGCGCTATAAACATACATAGGATATGAAGTCGCTTGACATGGTTAGTTGACCAAACACGGAAAAGTAATAATACGTCTGCCGTCAGACGGGCATTTGACGGGCGCATTGGAGAAGCTTCACTTTTCCCTCCTTAGTATTTAAAATTCTAGCACGTGTCAAGGTCCAGTAACAGGGGAAAGATTTTATACTAGAGTCCTCGTTCCCTTTTTATCATAACCTGCCATCGAATAGAAAGCAGTTAATAGCAAGACAGTTGGAAAACAGCCTACCGAAAGTAGGCATAAGACCCTGACCTCAAATATATAGTTATTTAGGTCAGTAATTGAAAAAAGCAGTCGGCTTTGCAAATTAGTTGAACTGCTCCGGCACCGGTACCACTACCAACAATCCCTAATGCCAGAAAACGTCGACCGATCCAGCCAACTAAGATGAAAATACTGGAGCCACCCGTCGGAATCGAACCGACAACCTGCGCATTACGAATGCGCTGCTCTACCGATTGAGCTAGGGTGGCTCTTATTATAGTGGCAACGGATATAACACGATTTCAAAGACATGTCAATTTAGGCCCGGATGAAGACAATATCCGGCAAGTTTACGTAATAGACATTGACATGACGTATAAAAAATCATAAATAGAGGGGCAATTTCTAGCCTGTTTTTTCGCAATATGAATCATTATAGGTGAAAATGGCATGAAAAAAAATCTTATCGAGAAGCAGTATGTCATCGATTCTTTTACAGTCAGAGAATCGTGGCGGATGTTCAGGATTATGGCCGAGTTCGTGGATGGTTTTGAAACCCTGAGCGAGGCATATCCAGGCGTTTCTATCTTCGGCTCGGCCCGCGTGCAACCGGGCAGCCGGGTTTATAATATGGCTGAAGATATAGCCCGCCTTTTAGTTGAAAGCGGTTTTTCAGTAATCACTGGAGGGGGGCCTGGTGTAATGGAGGCAGCCAACAAAGGAGCAGCAGAAGCAGGTGGCAAAGCTGTGGGATTGAACATCAGACTCCCTTATGAGCAGAAACCCAATCCCTACGCGAATATAAGGTTAGACTTCAAGTACTTTTTCGTTCGTAAGGTGATGTTTGTAAAATATGCTGTAGCCTTTGTCTGCTTGCCTGGTGGTTTTGGTACGTTAGATGAATTTTTTGAGGCCCTGACCCTTATTCAGACCAACCGGATTAGGCCATTTCCAGTAGTTTTGGTGGACAGTTCCTATTGGAAGGGTCTTTTGAATTGGCTAGACAAACGTATGTGCGTTGATTGTATGATCTCGCCAGAGGATCTTAAGGCATTTAAGGTGGTGGATACTCCGGAAGAAGTGGTGAATATCGTAAAACGAACCATTATTGTGTAGTTACAGTTTTTTTACTAAATTCCAGATAGGCCTCTCCCGGAGAAAGATCTGGCAGGCCTTCTATGTAAATGGTTAGGCCATAGCGAGTTTCCAGATCAAAAAGTTCCCGGCGCTTCTTATTTAATAAATATGTAGCAACATCTACCGGGACCCTGACCTGAACTCCACCTGTGTTGCCTTTGCTCAAACCAGCTTGGATACGGCGGAGGGCAGCCACAGCGCTCGCTTCGACAGAACGCACCATTCCACGCCCCTGACAGTGACTGCATACCTTATAGCTACCCGCGACTATGGGTGACCGGATTTTTTGGCGTGTTAATTCAAGAAGTCCAAATTTGGATATGCTACCAAGTTCAACTTTGGCCTTGTCCCCTTTCAGACTGGCACGGAGTTTCTTTTCCACTGCACGCCGATGCGCTACCTCTTTCATATCGATAAAATCAATGACTATCAAACCAGCCAGGTCTCTTAACCTGAGTTGGCGAGCAATTTCTTCTGCAGCTTCCATATTAGTTTTGAACGCAGTCCCTTCTGGCTCTTTCTCGCGCACCGCACGGCTTGAATTTACATCAATAGCCACGAGGGCTTCTGTTGGATTCACGACAATCGATCCGCCAGAAGCTAGATTCACTCTGGATTCATAAATCTTTTCAATCTGTGCTTCTAAATTATAAAGAGAAAAGATGGGTTTGGGATCGCTATGAAGTTTTACTCGCTGGTAGTGTCTCGGCGAGATGATTCGCATGAGATCGCGCACCCGGTTTAATGTCTCCTTATCGTCAATCAGTATTTCGCGTGTATCTGAAGTAAAATAATCACGCAAAGAGCGGGTGATAAAATCCGCTTCTTTATAAAGAAGAGCCGGTGCCGGCAGAGTTTGCCCTTTAGTCTTTATGTCTTTCCATAAGCGAAGGAGGTATTGCAGATCTTTGGATATATCCCTTTTTGTTATTTCGAAACTCGCCGTGCGCACAATAAAGCCGATACCTTCGGGCAACTTAAAGCCCTTCATCATTTCCTTAAGCTTCTGACGCTCTTCTTCATCTTCTATCTTGCGCGATACTCCAGCGCTGCTACTACCGGGCAAGACCACCAGGTAACGTCCAGGGAGCGACAAGTACGTGGTCAAGGCCGCCCCTTTTTGTCCGATTGCATCTTTGACGACCTGCACTAACATCTCCTGCCCTATTTCGATCAAATCTTGAATACGCAATCTCGCACTTTTTTCGCCGGTCACCTCTTCACGGTAATATTCAGGGTGGATCTCAGATAGAGACAAAAAACCGTTTTTTTCTGCACCGTAATCCACAAAGGCAGCCTGGAGGCTGGGCTCTATGGAGGATATTTTGCCTTTGTAAATATTGCCTTTCGTAACCTCGTAGCCTATGGTTTCAATATGAAAGGCCTCGAGTTTACCGTCTTCCACCAATGCTATACGCCATTCCTCGATGGCGGAAGCATTTATGATCAGCTTTTTTCCTGTTTTTCTTAACATCTGGATGCCATTCGTGCCCTTTTACAACCCAATGTGATAAAGTTGCAACATAGTCCCCTTGTTACATCCTGTCAAGCTCCTCTACTACGAAGCAAGAGTCCTGGCTTTGTAGTGAGTAACCTGGTACATAAAGGCTTCTAAACGGGTACGTGTATTAGTCTCCTCTTGGCCATCATAGGAGATACTTAAGAAAGGAATGTTCTTATGTTCCTCACAGAACCGTTTCAGGATAGTGCTGACTATGGTACCGGGCATGCACGTAAAGGGCATAACGTTAATTATTCCGCTTACGTTCTTTTTCAAAAAGTCGTATGCCTTGCCAACACTGAGGATGGCCTCGCCTTCAAAAGATGAATCAATATAGGGCTGGGCATAGGAGAGAATTTCCGGAACACTTGGTTCCGGATGGTTTCTTAGTGCCCCGGCAAAGGTCCCCGTCAGGGCATGCTCATCCTTAAGCTGGAAGCGCTCTTCAAAGGCCAAACGTAGAAGGTCTTTAAACTTTCCCTGTCGACGACACTTTCTCTTGGCTGTGAAGTTAATATAAAGTATCCACTCGCTTATTGTTGGTAGCCATGCCTCACCGCTCAAGGCCTCGATTTGTTGTACAATGTTTTCATTAGAGAACTTATTGGAACGTATATATATTTCACCTACGATACCTATGACTGGCTTTTCCCGGAGGCCACCCAAAGCTATGTCTTCAAAATCCTGGCGCGCCTGGCGCAGGACGAGGGAAAGAGGCTTTCTTTTCTTGATAGCCTGGCACACTTGATCCAGTGAATGTTGGTAAACGGCCCCAGCCTGTCCCTTTCGTTTTTCGTATGGGCGGGTTTCTTGTAGTTTCTTTTCTAGAAGGTCGACGGCTACGATGCCCTGCCATCCAAGGCGGGTAAAACCGTTGCCAACCATTCCTAAGCGGTCATAGAAGCTCTCGTCTTGATTGGGTGCAAAAATGGGTACCTGTGGGAATCCCAGGCCGTCCAATACCATACGGTGGAATCGATGGTATTGACCAAAGCGGCAAGGGCCATTTCCGGATGGCATGAAAAAAGCCGAACGGTCGGGGTCAAAGTTCGGGTGAAGAACCATTTTTGTCATATCACCGGTCGTAAGGATCAATGGATAGCATTCTTTGCTTGAGGTTAATTTACGTCCTAAACGCAAAGTTTCCTCGTCCGACTCCGGTAAGACTTCGGCTTCCGCTCCGCAGGCCCCAAAGGCAGCCGCAATAGCGCGAGCATGATCGGCCATGGGCGGCAGATACACTTTTCGCCTTTCCTCTCCTGCCTTGCGCATTATAGCAGGTGCCTTTTTCGGAGATGCCGGTACAACATATTTTAAGCTGTCTAGATAAGCC
>CAYSYZ010000004.1:0-35585 GCA_964435205.1 uncultured Desulfovibrionales bacterium | reverse complement strand
GGAGTGGCCATAAGATAAGCCAATTTCTCCGGAGGATAATCGGTCTCGTCAGTCATCCGCTTTCCCGGATAGCTGGATCGGGGGTGGGTCTTAATCAGTTCATGTTGGTAGAAAATATGGACCAGTTTTGGCGTGCCCCGCACCCAGACCTTTTTGCCGATATAGCGAGTGGGAAGGGAGTAATAAGAGCGATCAAAGACCACATGGTGATCAGGATGAACTGTACATTCCTTCCAGAGCGGTATCTCAAAAGGCTCCTCAGGAAGAGATTTCAAGAGAGGCTTTTCCTCCTCTAAAAACACCGGATAAGGCCTTCTTTTAGTAGTTCCGTGGACTTCTTGCCCGATCTCATCTTTACACCAGGATAGTGCCCTTTGATTGGCTTCACAGATATCTTTGAAAGAACGACCGGCCAGGAGGTGCTTACGTACCACCGGGACTACCCTTTCCACCTTACCTTTTAGTTTTGGGGAACGGACTTTGGCCGGATCGGCGACAAACCCATAATGCCGTTCCAGATCCGCATAGGCAAAATGGAGCGTGGGATCGTAGATATCGGGTTTGGCCACCCCGGTTTTGAGGTTATCCAGAATTATCGTGGCTGGTACCCCGCCAAAGAACTCAAAAGCCCTCTGATGGCAATCCAACCAGGTGGCAGAGTCCAGACGAAAGACAAACCGGACAAAACGGTGACGGCTACAGGAAAGGGTCATAATAAAGGCCCATGCCCTTCGAGCTTTTCCTGTGTCAGGGTCAGTCATCAGTCCAGCATAGCCAAAATCCACCTGGGCCTCCTGACCGGCAGGAGTCTCTATCCGGACGGTTACCCTGGGAGCTCCAAAGTTAAACTCACTTTTAAGATAGCGTTTAATACTGGAATAGCCCACCGCCAGTCCCTGCTCTTCCTTAAGGAGTCTCCAGACCTGCTTGGCTGTCATATCTTTTTCCTCAAGCCAATGGCTGATTCTTTCCCGATAGATGCCAATAGAGTCGATAGCTGGTGTTTCATACAATGAGGAAGAACGGGAAATAATCCCAAGCCCCTGGATAAGCTCTTGCTCGTCAGGGAAGGGATTTTTCCTTGTTACCCCTAACTGACTGGCCATAAAAATATATCGGCGGATAGTTTTACGATCAAATCCCAGGGATTTTTTAATCCCCTGGATGGTGTTACCCTGATGCCATTGATAAATGATCTCTACAATCTCATTCATACTTACACGCCTCCTTGCCATGACCCCTCCTCTCTAATGGCTCGTTCAAACCTTAGAGATTACAGGACCCTGAGATTAATTAATATCCTCTTATGGCAAGGGGTGGGGAATTACCTTGGCCCCGGTGGGGAATAACCTTGGCCCTGGGGTGGGGATATGTCTTGGCCCCGTTACCCCCAAAGTGGGGATATACCATGGCCCTCGACACTTACAGCGCAGAAGCTTTTTCTTTCGGCTTCGAGGGCTCAAAATCCCATAATGCCTGATCTTCACAAACTGATCCGGTAACACATGGAGCAGAAAACGACGAATGAACTCAAAGGCATCCAGAGACATGCCTTTGATCTTATTATGGTCATCCGAGTCCCGATACTTTATGGTTACCTGGTTATCTTTTAATTTTATGATCCGGTCGTTGGACAGGGCCACCCGATGTGTGTAACGACCCAGGTAGTCAAGCACCTTTTCCGCATTCTTAAATGGGGGCTTACAGTAAACGACCCATTCTTGTTCATAAAGCCCGGTTAACATTTTCTGGAAAGAACTCTTTTCTTCTAAATGGGCTATCTTACCTGGGAAAGCCAGTTTCCCTGAATCATACGCCTTTCTCAGAAAAGCCAGAAATTTCCCGCGAAACAATCGAGACAAGACCTTCACCGGCATGAAAAAGCCCTTCCTAAAGGAGATCCATCGCTTGCCATCCAGGGCTAAGCCTCCTCCAGTGACTATACAGTGGATATGAGGATGGTCGATCAAGGTTTGTGACCAAGTGTGTAAAATGGCCGTAAAACCTATCTCCGCTCCCAGATACTTTGGTTCCTTAGCCAGCTCAGCCAGTGCTTGGGAGACGGCCTGGAAAAGGAGGTTATAGACTACCTTCTGATTCCTTAGAGCCAACGATCTAACGAACTCAGGAAGCGTAAAGACCAGATGAAAATAACCAGTCGGTAGTAAATCCTTTTTCCTGGCCTCCAGCCATCGCTCCTTTTCCAGGGACTGACATTTGGGACAATGCCTGTTTCGACAGGAGTTATAGGAAATCCGCAAGGCGCCACAGTGGTCACATTCATCCACATGACCGCCTAGTTCAGCCGTACGGCAAACCTCGATGGCCCGCATGGTACGCAGGTGACGAATAGGCATCTGCCTTCCATGGATATGCCGATAAGCCGGACCAAAGGCGCGAAATATATCCGCCACTTCCAAGGAGTAAGAAGATCGGTGCATGGAAAGCCAACCTCCCTATGGGGTCAGCTTCCGAGGTTCCTCTAAAAGATCTAAGGAACTGACAACCCGGAGAAGATCCTTACGGCTGAGATGAAGATAGATGGTTGTGGTTTTGGGGGTGGTGTGTCCCAAAAGCCGCTGAATGTGGTAAAGGTCAGTGCCGGCTTCCAAAAGATGGGTGCAAAACTATGACGCAAGGTATGAACCGTGGCCTTCTTTTTGATACCAGCTTCATGGAGGGCCTTTTCAAAGACCTTCTGGACAGTTCGGCTGGAAAGCGGCTCTGTTGACGGATTACCGGGAAACAGCCAATCCTGCGGATGATACTCTCTCCAGTAGTCACGTAAAATATCCAGAGCACGTTTAGCCAATAAGGTATAACGATCCTTATCTCCTTTGCCTTGCTCTACCCGAATCATCATCCGTTGACTGTCGATGTCCGAGACCTTTAAATGAACGGCCGCACTGACTCTCAGACCAGCAGAATAGAGGGTCACGAGGATCGCCCGGTGTTTCAGATTCCTTATGACCGAAAAAAGAGCCTGAACCTCTTCTGTAGAAAGAACTACCGGCAGCTTCTTTCTCATCTTTACCCTGGGAATCTTTAATCCATCCCAATCTCTTCCAAGGGTGGTCTGGTAGAAAAACTTCAGGGCACTATAGGCCTGATTGATGGCTGACTGAGAGGCCTTCTTGTCTTTGATTAGATAATGAAGATACTTCCGGATTTCATGACCACCCAACTCGTCCGGTGATCGATGAAAATGAACGGCAAAACGCTTCACACAGGCCAAATAACAAGACCTCGCTTTGAGACTGTAATTCTTCAACTCCAAATCCATCTTCATTTGATCGTGCAATCTTCCCATGACATATCTCCTTTCTTTTAGGTGCAGTAATCTCTACCTTTTAACAGAAAGGAAAGTAGTCCTGGAACTGGCAGATTAATAAATGGATACGGAGCGCCCCAAAAGCACAGACCGTTGCCAGTGACTATTCAATTTTCAAAGAACAACCGAGGAAATTGACTTAAACTACCGCAAAGCGGTTTAGTTCAACTCCTTCATAAGCGAACAGTTTGCTTTTTATACCAATTTTGGGTGTATACACGAACCTGTTCGTTTATTTTACCTCTGGCCTAACCTCCTTTTTTCATAGGTGCTTCGTCTGCCTTCGACGGACTCGCGATGACTTAGAGGTGTCTTAGAATGTTTAGCTTGAAGGGCAGTGATGGCCTGCAAAACATGGATTTTGACCATAGGGCAAATCCATTAGTTATGTAGGAAAAGCCAGTTGTTAAGTTACTGTTTATGCGGGACTTGTTTTCTGTTCAGGACATCATAAAGCATAAACGGGTCAAATGGTCAAGTATTTTCTCCTGGATACTTCGGTTGACGAGGCAAATGGAGTAATTTAGTATGCACGCCATGTCTGGGCCGCACCTCGTACTTATCAATCCCTGGATTTACGATTTTGCCGCTTATGATTTCTGGGCTAGGCCTTTGGGCCTATTGTATCTGGCTTCCGTGCTGCGGGAGAACGGGTTTAGCATAGATTTTATTGACTGTCTGGACAGCCATCACCTGGAAGTGTGTGGGCGGGATCACCTGGCAAGAAGACAATTTGGGACCGGTAAATTTTTGAGAACGCCGGTGCCCAAACCGGCCGGATTAAAAGACATCCCCAAAACCTACAGTCGCTACGGCATTAGCCCGGAGGAGTTTAAGACCAGGCTTAAGCGCATAAAGAAACCCGAGGCAGTTATTATTACCTCTCTTATGACTTACTGGTATCCAGGGGTATTTGAGGCTATTCGCCTTACAAAGGAGGTTTTCCCCGGTGTACCGGTCATCCTGGGGGGTATCTACGCCACCCTCTGCACGGGTCATGCGCGTGAGCACTCCGGTGCTGACTACGTCCTGTCCGGGCCAGGCGAGGCAAAATTGTTAGACCTTCTATCGGATATTACCGGTCATAAGCCAGTCTTTGTGCCCAAAACAAACACTTTGGACGACCATCCCTATCCGGCATTTGACCTGCTGGGCGACAGGGACTACGTCTGCCTGCTCAGCTCACGGGGCTGTCCTTTCCGATGCGCCTATTGTGCCTCACACAAACTCACACCCTTCTTTACCCAGCGCGATCCAGAGGCCGTAGTTAAGGAAATATGCTACTGGCATCAGAAGTACCATGTTGAGGATTTTACTTTTTACGATGATGCCCTTCTTATTAACAAAAAGCAGCACATCAGACCCATGCTGGAAGAGGTGATCCGGAAAAACCTACGGCTACGATTTCACACCCCGAATGCCCTGCATGTCAGGGAGATCGATGATTATACGGCCAATCTCCTCTTCCAGGCCGGTTTTAAGACCATACGCCTTGGCTTTGAAACGGCCAATATGGCGCGTCATAAGCATATCGATGGAAAGATTGACGAAGGTGATCTGGCACGGGCCGTTAGATGCTTTCGGCTGGCTGGATTTGAATCCCGGGAGATTGGAGTTTACATCCTGGCTGGTTTACCCGGACAGGAATGGCCGGAAGTAGCCTATTCTATCGATTATGTCCGGGCGGCAGGCGCAGTGCCCTATCTGGCCGAGTACTCTCCGATACCGGGCTCCCCTCTCTGGCCGAAGGCCGTGGAAACCGCCCGTTTCCCGATTGCCACGGAACCCATCTATCAAAACAACTCCCTTTTCCCCTGTGCTAAGGACTTTTCCTGGGAGGCAGTGGAGGAAATAAAGACACTGGTGCGTGCTGTTCGTGGATTGGGCCGTTAAGATGAATTTTCGTTTCGGTAGGGTTCGATATGGATGGTGACGTCTTTTATGCCCGGGATATTCTCCCTGATCTTGTCTTCAACGATGTGGGCTATCTGGTGAGCCTTCTCTAAAGATATGTCGTGCCTCATATGACAGTGCATGTCAATATGAATATAGCCTGCCGGGCCCCGACTCCTGATTTTATGGCAATCTACCATACCGTTTACGCTCATGGCGATGGTTCTTATATGTTCTTTTTCTATTGCTGCTGCATCAACCAGTACCTTAGAGCTGCTTTTGAGAATCTGGATTCCGGCATAACCGATGAATATGCTAATGAAAAAAGCAATGACCGGGTCGGCCATGGGATACCCTGCGCGTATGGCAAAAAGGCCGAGGATTACAGAACAGGTTGTGAACATATCTGCCCCGGTATGGAGAGAATCAGAGATCAATATTTCACTCTGGAGCAGGTAGCCCTTCCTGCGTTCGTAAAGCATGACAAACGTATTAACCAGGAGGGTAGTCCCCATGACCACAAAACTGGCTGCAGTCACCTTGGGGTGTACGGGGTGGAAAAAACGGTCTATTGATTCGTGGAGTACCCTGTAACAGGCGAAAAAGAGCAGCAGCGCGATGGCAACCGAGGTCAACGTCTCATATTTGATATGTCCGTAAGGATGACGTTCGTCTTTTGGTTTGGAAGCCATCCAGATACCGAAGAGACCCACGATATTGGATGAGCCGTCGGAGAAAGAATGGTACCCATCTGCCATGATGCTGGTACTGTTTGTTATCCACCCGTAACAAAGTTTGGCCGCGGCAACGGCAAAGTTCAGGATCAAAACAATCCACAGGACCTTGTTGACCTGGCGGAATCTATCTTGTTCTGGTGTGTGTGTCATTTACAAGCGGTTTATCAGGCTGGAGATATAACCAGCCCCAAAACCATTATCTATGTTAACTACGGCTACACCCGCCGCGCAGGAATTCAACATGGCCAGAAGGGCGGCAATCCCTCCGAAGCTTGCCCCGTACCCAACGCTGGTGGGTACGGCGATAACCGGTTTGTCTACCAGTCCACCTACCACGCTAGGCAAGGCTCCTTCCATGCCCGCTACCACAATAAGCACCGAAGCGGAGGTTACTTTTTCCCTGTAGCTAAGAAGGCGATGTATGCCCGCCACACCCACGTCATAGAGATACTCGACGCGATTGCCCATCATTTGAGCCGTAAGGTAAGCCTCTTCAGCCACAGGGATATCGGAGGTGCCGGCACAGATTACCATTATGGTACCTTTCCCGACGATTTCTACCGCCCTTTTTTTAAGGATCAGTACCCGGGACAGTGGGTGGTACACGGCATCGGGGAAAGAGGAGCGAATATATTTGACCTTGTCTTCACTGATCCTGGTGATAAGGACTCTATCGCTGTGCTCGTAAATAGAAGAGACGATCCCGAGTAACTGCTCGGTAGTTTTCCCTTCACCAAAGACAACCTCCGGGAAGCCCTGACGCAGTGGCCTATGATGGTCGATTTTAGCATAGGCCATGTCCTCAAAGGGGAAATTTTTTAGTGTCTGAAGGGCCTGATCGATTTCTGTGCGTCCTTCGCGCACAGACAGGAGCAGCTCTTTCAACTTATCTGTATTCACAACTTTTCCTGGCTCATGCCCAACTATTGTGTTTTTAGGATTGAGACTTCATAGAAGCGGTGCATTTCAAGGCTAACGGCAGTTACGATATGATAATGTCACATGTCTGTCAACGATTTTAAAACAGAAATCTGCGGGTTTCAATCCTCATCCGCCCTTGCGGGCGGCGCTAAGATTACAGATACATATTTGCGAACCTGGAATGGAGAATCAAGCCAGCCTTTGCTCCGCGGCACCTCTTTATTTTAGCGGTCACATTAGGGTTCGGATGAACATCGCCTGTCTATGGAAACAGACTTGTCTTTCTTTCGGCGTTCCAGTACCTCGACCAGGATGGGTAAAAGTACTAGTCCCCCGGGTAGAAGCAAGATGGACAAGGCGGGTATCTTTTTGGCAATATGGGCGAAGTGTTTTTTCATAATGGCCAGGTCTTCCTCTGTCCACCTGGAGTGTGTGCCTCTCATAAGAATATGCATAAGGTCCTGAACCCGGAGGACCTCGTTCAGTATCTCACCCCTGTACCTAACAAAAGTCGCATAAGCGGCTGTTTTGAACTCTTTCAGGTGCATAAAACCTCGTCCCGTGGGTGTCAGACCACCGCTCATGTCTGGGATATTCTTCTTGCGCAAGATGGGGTATAAACCGTCAAATCTCTCCAGAAATCCGTAAGATGATCAGGGATGGTGTAATATTATTGTTAGTTAGGAAGGGAACAAAAGGCGAGACCATTAAAGTATTAGGCCGTGTGGACCTTCTCCATCGCTCCAATCTTGAATACTCCAACGCTTTAAGTCTTCACAGAGCAAAAATCTGGTGGGCGGTGCGGGATTCGAACCTGCGACTTCCACCGTGTGAGGATGGCACTCTAACCACTGAGTTAACCGCCCACTTAGCGTACTTCTACTCAATGCCAAAAGAAATTTCAAGGTTTATTTTGCTGCTCCCGGGCGGTATATCAACACAATATTTCTGGCAAAAGGGCGCCATTTGGGTATATACTGTTTTCAATAAGAAGTTGAAAGCTGGCAATCGCCGGTGAGGAGAACAGCATGCGAAAAACAATGGCCTTATTCATCGCGTTGGCTCTCGCTGTGTTGATAACTCTTTCGGGTTGTGCAGTAGACCGGAAATTTCAAGTGGGATTAAGCTACCGGCCCTCCACGACGTTACGTTCTTATTACGGTTTAAAGGAGCCGTTATCCATAGCTCTCGTGCCTTTTACAGATACGCGTGCCGAGGGGAAAATTCTCTTTAAAGAATATAATAAACTGGGTGGGCAGGATTTTTATTATTTAAGGGACGAACGTCTGGATACGGTGTTTACTGCAGCCGCAAAGAAGGGAATGCAGGAGGCCAGTATCAGGGTGGTGGATGTTCCAGCCTGGGATAAAAGCATAGAAGGGTTCTCGGCTATTCCAGCAAATGGCATACTTGCCGGAATTATTGAAGAATTCAGCTGCGGAAGAGATGTTGGCGGGAGCCCGCTTTTCCCCGTACTGGCTGGAAAAGCCCGATTGAGACTTTATTGGGGGAATAAGCGTGACCGTGTCGTGAAAGAGGAGGTCATTGAGGCCAGGTTTCGAGCAGAGGAGTTTTTATTTATAACTGAAGCTGAGATAGAACACTCTCTCAACCTGGTTATGGGTGACTTGGTAGAAAAAATTATCAAAAGCAAGTCTGTCTCTGAAATGATGTAGGTCATGGCTATCGTGCCGACATCAAGGCGGAGGATATCCAGGAAGTTATGGATAGTGACGATCTAAGTGAAAGGCACTGCAGGGAAAAAGTTCTACTCTCCGTGCCGCAGGAGCTAAGCATGGAAGGGGTAAAAAATGTTTATCTTACCGGTCTTTCCGTTTATGGGGCTGAAATAGTCTGTCTGGGCGAGCCGCACCGGGATGAGACTCTCCAGTTTTATCTTCAATTGCCACGGGGAATGTATACACTCTTTATAAGAGGAGAAGTTATGTGGCAGAGAAAGGAAAGGGCGTGGCTTGCCGGACTTAAATTTGTTTCTCTGTCAGACGTAGACAGGCAAATACTCGAGGCTTATGTCGATTATCTGAAGCGCCAAAATGTGCTTATAGAAGCTCGAAAGACCATTAATATGCATATGGAAGCATTTATTAAGAGGCTTAACGACTGCCGTGCGCTTATGGAGTTGAGGGCAGGGATAAATGAAACAGAAGAAAAAGAGATGAAGCCAAGATACCTCCATTAGGTCAGAAGGTTCACCCGTTGTTCCCTCTCTATTATTTAGGACCCAGCTTACGTATTATCCGGCGCGTTTCTGTTCTTAACGTAAAAAGTATGGCAATATTTCTTATTTTTGCACAACCTTTGCTTGCCTGGGGACGTACGGAGTGATCAGCGGCTTCAGGGAACCTTTTGCAGGCTCGCAGCAAAATAAGGTGTTCCTTTATTGGTGATTCTTTGATAGACTTGGTCGTGATAACGGCAGATTGGAAATTTTACTGTTAGTTCGGATTCGATATAAATCTGGGCGGATACAGGAGATGAAAATGAAAGCGAATCTAACGGCCAAGGATATTGAGACCTTCAAGGAAAGACTATTAAAGAGGAAGAGAGAGCTATGGCAGGAGGTCCGTGAACAGCTGAGGAGAGAAATTAGTGAGGAATATCAAGATATGACCAAAACGGCCCTGGATGAAGAAGATCGATCTGTTGTTGATTTGGAGGAAGAGACTACTTTGACGTTGATTGAACCCAAGAAAACTGAGTTAGAAGAAATTGAGGAGGCACTCTTACGTATAGAAGGGGGCGAATACGGCATTTGCATAGAATGCGGTGGCCCTGTTGGTGTGAAGCGCCTGGAAATAATGCCGGAGGCACCACGTTGCACGCGATGTCAGGCTGCCAGGGAAATGAAGCTGAGGTAATTTGATCGGTGCTGAAGAATTGGAATGTAATAGTTACTGCGGGTGAAAGGCAGGAAAGGGCCTTAAAAAACTTGCTTTTTCCCTTCGGCGTTTTTGAAGAATCCGGCTTTCGGGGGACCTTAATCGGCCTGGTAAACGATGTGCAGGCTTTTTTGGAAGATTTGAAGGAGATCAGTCAGACAGAACCGCAAAGACTGCAAGCGTTGGGGCAGGTAGTTCCAATCGACCGTACATTCTTTTTCAATGCTGCCAATTTTATGGAGCGCGCAAAAGAGGCTATTACGCCCTACCTTGAGACAATCGGCGATGAAAAGGTTTATGTTCGGGTTAAGAGGAGAGGATATAAAGGCAAGATTTCAAGCCTGGTATCGGAAAAAGAGCTCGATGAATGGCTTCTAACTCAGCTAGAATTGGCAGGAAAGCAAGCCAGGATTGATTTTGAAGCACCAGATAGGATCATTATAATAGAAATGATCCAGAATCAATGTGGTGTCGGGCTTATAGATAAAAAAGCAAAAGAAAGTTTTCATTTTATCAAAGTCAAATGATTGACGGATTTCTACTAAAGGGCCAGCCAGTTTTTTTATCTTCCAAAGCCTCCTTGATTGTAAGAAGATGATCTTCAGCCATTAAGCCGTCAGGGAATAGGTTGAAGGTTGCCTTGTAAGGGCAGCAAAGATGTCTTTGTGTGCTAAGGTTGAGTTGACAGGGTGCGGGTTTTTTGGTAGGTCGTAAGGTCAATTTTCCGGAGGAGATTACAGGTGATAGAGCGTACTCTTTCCATTATCAAGCCGGACGGCGTTTCAAAGAAAGTTATGGGGGAAGTCGTCAAACGTTTTGAAAATAACGGGTTCCGGATCGCGGCCATGAAAATGGTACGCTTGAGCAAGAGGGAGGCCGAAGGGTTTTACGCCGTACATCGTAACAGGCCATTTTTCGACAGTTTGACCAACTTTATGTCTTCGGGACCGATTATAGTCATGGTTCTGGAGGGTGAAGACGCCATAAAGAAGAATCGTGACCTGATGGGTGCTACCAATTACAAGGAGGCTGAGCCTGGGACTATCCGGCATGACTTTGCCTCCAGCATAGAGCAAAATATTGTTCACGGGTCTGACGGCCCGGAGACGGCCAGTGCGGAGATTGCCTATTTTTTTAATGCTCTTGAGATATTCGATTATTAGTTACGTTAAGACAGGTGAATGAAAACAAGGTCAGATCCGAAATCTCATCCCACAGACATTGACTTAGAGGCGATAGGTGAACCGGAGTTTTTGGCTATTGTAAAAAAGGCCCTGTCCCGCGTGGAGAGTCCGGGAGTCATACGCGGCATCGGGGAAGATTGCGCTGTAATTCCGGTGGACGATAGCCGATGCTTGCTCGTAACTACGGACACATTGATTGAAGGCGTCCATTTCCGACTAGACTATACTACACCTTATCTTTTGGGTAAAAAAAGCATAGCTGTTAATCTGAGTGACATAGCTTCGATGGGGGGCGTGCCGACCCACGCCTTTTTAAATCTTGCACTCGCTGAAAAGACGCCCGTATCCTTTGCCCGTAAGTTGCTGCGTGGCCTTACATTTTGGTGTCAGCGTTATAAGGTGCCAATTATTGGCGGAGACACGGTTTCCTGTCCGCATGGTGTTATGCTGACAGTAACTGTACTGGGTAAAGGCTACAGAGAAAAGATAGTTTTTCGGTCTGGAGCCAGGCAGGGAGATCTCATTTTCGTTTCTGGCTACCTTGGTGATGCTGCGGCCGGATTGGCGTTACTTGAAAAAGAACATAAAACAGGAACTGCGTATCGGCAACTTATAAGGGCGCAGATGGATCCAGTGCCACAAGTAGAACTGGGCAGGCATCTGGCGGAGCATAAACTGGTTTCAGCCATGATCGATGTTTCTGACGGTCTCGCTACTGATCTTGCACACATTGCGGAAGAGAGCGGTGTGGGGGCTGAGGTTGATGCCGGGAGACTCCCAATTTCTGGAGCCTGTCGCAAGCTAGCCAGGAAATTTGATAGTTCTGTGCTCACCTGGGCGCTTTATGGAGGAGAGGATTACGGCCTCCTGTTTACCGTCTCCCCGGATAATGCCGAAAAGGTTAAAAAAGTGGTAAAATCCCTGACTGAGGCCGGCCCGTTTTGTGTGGGCAGGATTGTGAAGGGGGCCGGCGTATTCCTGCGGGGAGATGGGCGTAAAGAAGACATTACCCATAAAGGGTATGATCACTTTGCAAAGAGATAATTTTATGAGGATAAAAAATGTCTGGCTGCAGATTTAACCTTTCAAGGGTAGCCGCTTTAGGTTGTTTTTTTGTCCTTGCGGTAGTTTTTTTAATTTTCATCACCGGCCAGTCTTCTACCAAAGTTACCGGTCCTCCGGTACCCGTTTTTGAGTTGCCCAGTAGCCTTAGCCTCTGCGATGAACCCGTTCCCCTGGGAAGGCAGGCTGTTTGGGAAATGCTGGATCGGGAGTTTATTGTTTCTGTTTATGATCATGCCCAGGTTATTATGTGGATGAAGCGTGCCCATCGTTACTTCCCGTATCTTGAGAAGAAGCTAAAGGAAAGGAATATGCCAGACGACCTGAAGTATGTGGCCGTCGTTGAAAGCGCCCTCAAAACCTATGCCTTTTCTGGCGCAGGAGCAGTCGGCCCGTGGCAATTTATGGAAAAGACGGCAAAGCGCTATGGATTGAAAGTAAACGAGTGGATTGATGAACGGTTGAACTTTGAGCGCGCCACGGAGGCCGCGCTTAACTATCTTGGCGAGCTTTACCCGATGTTCGGCAGCTGGCCTTTAGCCATGGCGGCATATAATTGCGGAGAAGACAGGATAAACAGGGAAATCAGCGAGCAAAACATCAACAGCTTTTATGACCTGAATCTGCCTTTAGAGACGGAACGCTATATCTTTCGAATATTGGCCGCTAAGATCATTCGCAGTGCCCCCGCCCTTTATAATTATCAGCTCCCCTCTGAGAGTCTGTACTCGCCCGCGGAGTGCGAGCGTATCGAGTTTGATGCGCCGGAGCAGGTTCGCCTACGCCTTATTGCTAGTGCCTGCGCTACAACCTTCAAGGCCATCAAGGAAATGAACCCGGAGATAAGGAACTACGTCATCCCTCCAGGTCACTATGTTTTGAATGTGCCCAAAGGAACCGCTGCGCAATTCAAGGCCAATTTCGCAAGAGTCTTGTCCCAGGAGAAAGTCTGCAGCAAGGGCAAAAAGACCAGAGCTGAGGACAAGTGAAGACTATGGATCGTCCTGGCGGCGCATGCGGTTTACAAACAAGTGGGCGAGGCGTGTGGGTTCTGGTATGCGGTAGCGCGTTATGCAGGCCAGGGTAAGCTTTACGGCCGTGTCAATATCGATTTTATGCCCTGGCGATATAAAAATGGGCTTTACGCCGTTCCTGGTTCGCAGGACGGCTCCAACCCTTTGGCCTTCATAGACCAGGTAGCTGAAATCTCCTTTTCTATTTCCCACTTCTGAAAAAGTGCCGACAAGTTTTTTCTTGGCGCAGCCGATGGTTGGTATGTCGAGAAATAGGCCAACATGGGAAGCCAGTCCTATACCCCGTGGGTGAGCTATTCCCTGGCCATCCAAAAATACTATTTGAGGTATTGTTTTGATTCCTGCAAACACCTTCAGTATGGGAGGAGCTTCCCGGAAGGACAGCAAGCCGGGGACGTAGGGAAAAGTAGCCTTTTGACGATGACCGGTTTCCGCTAGCAGGCGCAAGTCCGGAAAGCTTAGAACGACTACGCCGGCGTAAAGAACTTTTTTTTTCTGGCAATAAGAAATATCTGCCCCAGCAACCGTAAAGATAGACTTGTCTTCTAATGGTGAAAGCTTCAGTAAGGGACCAAGCCTTTCCTGCAGTCTTACCGCTTCTTTTGGCGATAGATGCCAGGGATGCAGACGATAGATTTTCATCTTAGTCGCATCGAGAAAATCCACACGATCGGCATACGAGGCAGCCGCCTTCGGATTCCAGTGAGCTGCCACAGTCCGGGCAGGCTCCCATGGTCCTTTCATGCGGGAGGATAGTGATATTTGTAACCGCGGCTATGGCGCGGGAAACGGCGTCCGGACAGGAGAGGATCATCTTACCTTTATCCCATATAGGTGAGGGGCAACGTATCCCCGACAGTTGTTTGACAATCGATTCCACCTTAACTCCCGACCGCAGGGCCAAGGAGATTAATCTGCCTACGGCTTCTATCTGAGAGGCAGCACAGCCGCCAGCCTTGCCTATCTGGGCAAAGACTTCGCATATTCCCTCTTCGTCTGAATTAATGGTGATGTATAGGTTGCCGCAGCCGGTGTGCATTCGTTCCGTAACACCCATGGTGCGGACCGGTCTCGGTCTGGGTATAATTTCTTTTTTTTCTTTTGCCTTCTTGAAGCTAAGTACTTGACCCTGTCGGCTACCGTATCGATAGATGGTCAGGCCTTTCAATCCTTGCTCGTACGCCAGAAGATAGGCCTTACGCACCTCTTCCACAGAAGCTGTCGCCGGAAAATTGATGGTCTTGGACACGGCATTGTCTGTATACTTTTGAAAAGCGGACTGGAGCCGAATATGCCATCCCGGGCTTATGTCCATAGCCGTTGCATAAACTTTCTTCAATGAATCCGGGATCTCCGGGATATCCTGAATAGAGCCGCTTTCGGCAATTGTCTTCATAAGCTCATCTGTGAGAATACCTGCTTCCTTGGCTTGTTCCTTGAAACCGGGATGTGTTTCGAGAAGCTCGCTTCCATCCAGTACGCGGCGCACAAAGGAGATGGCAAAAAGAGGTTCTATACCGCTGGAACACCCGGCAATAATACTGATAGTACCAGTGGGGGCAATAGTGGTAGTGGTAGCATTGCGCATAAAGGGGGTTTTGGGGTTATCATAGATGCTGCCTTTGTAGTTTGGGAAATTGCCACGTTTTTTAGCCAGCTCAGCAGAGGCCAGTTTGGATTCACGCGAAATAAAAGGCATGATCGCTTCGGCCTGGTTAACCGCTTCTTCTGAATTGTAAGGGATGCCCAGGCGTACCAGCAGATCGGCAAATCCCATTACTCCAAGGCCTATCTTGCGATTGGCCTTACTCATGGATTCGATTTGAGGCAGCGGGTACCGATTGATGTCTATAACATTATCCAGGAAATGTACGACCTGGTGTATTATTTTTTTGAGGTCGGGGTAATCAACCTGGCCGGCCTTAACAAAGCGAGATAGGTTTATGGAACCGAGGTTACAGGCTTCATAGGGGAGCAGAGGCTGTTCGCCGCAGGGATTGGTAGCCTCTATCTCGCCCAGTTGCGGTGTAGGGTTGTCCCGGTTTATGCGGTCGAGGAAGATCACCCCCGGCTCGCCCGTGGACCAGGCGGCTTCCACAATTTGATTAAAAATCTGAGTGGCCGGGACGGATATTACTTTTTGTCCGTTCCGCGGGTTGATAAGGTCATAGTCTTTGCCTTCGGCCAGCGCCTGCATGAAGTCGGCGGTTATGGCGACTGATATATTGAAGTTACTGAGTTTATCTGTGGCCTGTTTGGCATTTATGAATTGTTCTATATCCGGATGGTCTATGCGGAGTATCCCCATGTTAGCGCCACGACGGGTGCCTCCTTGCTTGATAGTCTCTGTGGCTACGTCGAAAACGGTCATAAAGGAAACAGGGCCGCTTGATATTCCTTGTGTGGTGTGCACTACGTCATTTGCCGGACGGATACGGGAAAAAGAGAAGCCGGTCCCCCCGCCACTTTTGTGGATTATGGCGGTTTGCTTGATGGCCTCAAAGATGCTGTCTATGGAATCTTCTATGGGTAAAACGAAACAGGCGGCCAGCTGCCCCAGACTACGACCGGCATTCATCAGGGTGGGTGAGTTAGGCATGAAACGAAGGCTGGTCATCATGTGGTAAAAAGCATCCTCTGTTTTCTTGAGATCAACCTTTGGGTCATAAATAGCATCCGCAGCTGCAACCGCGTGAGCCACTCGTCGGAACATCTCTTCCGGTGTTTCCGTAATTTCGCCGTGCTCATTTTTTCTGAGATACCGTTTTTGCAGAACAGTAAGGGCATTTGCGGTCAGTTTCACTTTGGTCTTAGGGATGGGCATAATTATTTCTCCTTAAACGAATTTTCCAGGGAGAGCAGCTTCGCTTTCATTTTCAGGCCTGCACTAAAGCCGGTGAGTTTACCAGAGGCTCCCATGACGCGATGGCAGGGTATTATAAGGGGCACAGGATTGGCGGCAGCTGCCTGTCCTACAGCGCGGGCCGCCGTGTATTTGCCTATAGCCTTGGCTATTTCTTGGTAAGAACGCGTTTCGCCATAGGGGATAGTCCTTATAGCTTCCCAGACCGTGTTCTGGAAAGTGGTTCCTTTTATGTCCGTGGGTACCGAAAATATATGCAGTCTGCCTGCCAAATAGTCGCTGATCTGGTTAATAAGCGACCGGTGTGTCTCGGTGTTTTCTTCTAGTGTTACGACGTTTCCGAATGTTTTTTCTGGTATGTTACGAACATGGCTATCTGTGAAACCTATATGGCATACGCCTTTATGGGTGGACAACAAGGCGAAATGGATGGAGTTAATTTTGGTTTGTGTAAAGAATACACGGAAGGGTTTCTTCATCTCCAAAACTTTAAATCATTATTGCGAGAAAAGTTAACAGAACGAGCTGATTATGTCAATTTGTGCCTACTTTAGCTTCTCCAGTTTGGCAATTTCGTCTTTGTGGCCAATGACAAAAAGTATATCGCTATCTTTTACTACAAAATCGGCCGGTGGGACGAGGATAAAGTTATCAGTAAGGACTTCTTTTACTGCTATCACGTAAACATTATGTTTTACTCTCAGGTCGAGACCGCTTAATGTCTTCCCAATGAAGGAATTTGGAGGGGCCAGCTCTACCAGGGTGTAGTTTTCTACCATGGGAATAAAGTCCAGGATGTTAGGCGTAGAGAGACCTCTTGCCGCCTTTATGGCCATCTCCCTTTCCGGGTAGATCACCTCGGTGGCTCCTAGCCGTTCCAATATCTTGCCATGGTCCTCATTAACTGCTTTTACCAAGATGTTTTTCACCCTTAGCTCTTTAAGATAAAGGGTGATGAGGATGCTGTGCGCGATTTGTTCACCGGTACTGATCAGCACTGCATCCATCTGGTCTATCCCCAGAGTCTTTAAGACTTCCTTCTGTGTGGCGTCCGTGACCACGGCCTGGGTGCAAAACGGCTGAATTCTCTGGACGCGCTCCTTGTCTTTGTCGATGGCTATGACCTCGTGTCCATCTTCAAACAAGGTCTTGGCCAGGTGAAAGCCAAAAATGCCAAGGCCGATCACCGCATACTTTTTCATGTGATGCTCCTTCTAGCCAATCATAACCTTCTCTTCTGAATAACGAAACTCCAATTCAGGCGTTTCTTTTCTGGTCAGGGCATAGGCAAAGGTCAAGATCCCTACCCGGCCCATAAGCATCAGGATACTTAAAAGCACCTTATTTACACTATTGAGGAATGGGGTAATGCCCATGGATAGTCCAACCGTACCAAAGGCAGACACCGTATCAAAAAGGTACGTAAGAAAGTGACTCCTTTCATGCTGAAAGCCGGGGGATGAAATTTCACTGAAAAACATGAGCATGTGGATGGTTAGGATAATGAATATCGAGAGCATATACAGTGAAAAACTCTTTATGACAATTTCGTAGGGGATCGTTCTCTTGAAGATGTGGACGTTCGGTTTTCCACGCAATCTGTTCCAGACGAGGGCTGTTAGTATGGCCAGAGTAGTAGTTTTGATGCCGCCGCCTGTCGATCCAGGTGAAGCTCCGATAAACATGAGCAGGAGGATTACGTAGAGACAGCTGTCTGTGAGGGAGCCAATGTCAACCGTATTAAAACCGGCGGTTCGAGGCGTTACGGATTGGAAAAAGCTGATAAGGCACTTTTCATGGAATGGGCGGTGAGCCAGGATATTGTCAGACTCGAATGTCCAGAAGAGCAGCCCTCCAACTAAAATCAGTATGCCGGTCGTGATGATAATGATACGGGTGTGAAGGGAAAGGGACCTTCTTTGGGAAGAGGACCCTTTTCGCTGATAAAGTTCGTAAATAACCGGAAATCCTATCCCGCCAATAATTATATTCGCACATATGGTTAGGTTAACGCCGACATGAGTGCTGTAGCCTGCCAGGTTGTTGCTAAAAGTGGAAAAACCCGCATTGCAGAAAGCGGATATGGAGTGAAAGCAGCCATGGTACAGGGCTGTCGGAAAAGGGTGGTCCCTCCAGAAGAACAGGGCAAGAAGAATCGCAGATGCCCCCTCTACAAGAAGGGTAAAAACGAAGATGGACTTTATCAGGGTGCGTATGTCTCCGATTGGTGTTGACATGAAGGATTCTTGCATCAACCAACGACCCCGCACACTTATTCCATGCCCCATAGAAAGGAATAAGAAAACAGAAAAGGTCATAACACCCAGTCCGCCTATCTGAATCAGCGTAAGGATAACCATTTGCCCGAAAGTACTGAAAAACTTTGTTGTATCCACCACCGTCAGGCCAGTCACACAAAGTGCGGAGGTGGAGGTAAAGAGGGCGTCAACGGGGGAGATGGGACGGTTAGCGTGCGATATGGGTAAATAGAGAATACTCGTTCCAATAAGATCCACCACCAAGAAGCTTAAGATCAGGATGTGGGCATGATGAAGCTTTTGTAAGTATTTATGAATCATTGGCAACGAATAAGCCCCTTAATCTTAAGAACTATTTAGGTTCTGTTTATAATACCGCCTACTAAAAAAAACAACAGTGAACTTATTATGTCCATGACCGGTATCAATACTGTGAAAAGAAATTAGCGAGTTAGTTTGAAAAAGCTTGACAGAATATTCAGTAATCGTTAACGTGGCACTAATTTATCTTGGGAATAAGCTTTTGGTTGTGGAAGTCGTATACAATTAACCACCCTGGGTCGATATTGGACCGAGGGTGGTTTTTTTGTGAAGTCCTGCCTGCTTTACCCAAGGAGAAGTGTTTCATTTTTGTTTGGTAGTAGAAAGGAGGTTTTGGTTTATGCCGGAAGGGAAAGTGAAGTGGTTCAATGAAAAAAGAGGGTTTGGTTTCATTGAACAGGATGGAGGTTCAGACGTCTTCGTGCACTATTCTGCTGTCCAGGGCAAGGGGTTTAAGACCCTACGTGAGGGGCAGAGGGTAACGTTTGAGATCCAGGATGGTCCCAAGGGGCCTCAGGCCGTCAATGTAGATGTAGTTAGTGAATGAAAAAGATAAAGAAAGGGCCGAAATGGCAGAGAAACAGCCATTTCGGCCCTTTCTGGCTATCCCCGCATAATAGACCGATCTGAATAATCGTAGCTAATCGCCGTTTTTAACTCAGGAGTTCCAGAAAAGCCTATACGGCCAGGAGCACAGCAATAATACCGGTCAGGAAGATACCATCGAACGTTCCTGCTCCGCCGATAGAGGCTACAGGTGCACCAAGGTTCGGGATTTGTTTTAGATGTAGAAGGTCAGCCCCGAGTAATGTTCCCAGACTGCCCGAAATGTAGGCCACGACCGGGGCGTGATCTGCTGATAAGAGAAGACCACAAATAGCTGCTAGAAGCGGCGGAATGAACAGAGGTATGCCAATCCCTATGCCTTTAATTGGTCGGGCCATTTTGTAAGACACAATGGTTACTGCGGCTATTCCAATAAACGAGGAAAGAAACAGGGCAAATTTAATTAAAAGATAGATGGACAAAGTCACTGGAATCAGTGCCCCGCCTACATTAACCGAAAGTATAGTTGTTCGTTGATAGCGGACGGGCGGCACCCGGTAACGGATGCCAAAAAAACTTACCGTGCCACCCGCGGCCACATAAGTTCCCTTTATTTTCCTTAATGGAATGTTGATGAAGCTCCCAAGTAGGGTGATGACAAGCAGAAACAGCATGTTTTGCGGTGCTATGCCTACTTTGTTGAAGGCATAGGTAATAAGTCCGATCTGGAGAAAGGCAAAAAGCAGAATGATAATCCCCAAAAACAACAATAGAAAGACTAAGGCACAGGGACTAAATATCATTTTTTTTCTCCTCAGGCGGAGGCAGTATCTTGTCTGTTTCCAACTGCAAGGCTTGACCGGTTATATGGGACATCTGATCATGTATCTTTTCTGCACGCTTACGGGACTCTTCATATTTACGCTGTGCAAGGTCGATGTTTCGACCTACGGCGGTAAAATGTTCATAAAAAGTACCAAATAGTTTCTGAAGTTCACCAAGCTCACCCCGTATCTCTTGGGCCTGTTTTTCAATGTGAAAGCCCTTCAAGCCAAAGGCAATGGCCATGAGATAGGCATAAAAACTATTGGGAGAAACAGGGACGACATGTCTTTCCAGGGCATAAGAGGCAATTGACTTCTCTTCGCCCCACTGTTCATCCTTTACAATTATTTCATAAAAGATGTTTTCCGCCGGGATATACATAAGGGCGAAGTCATAGGTGCCTTCTTCGGGTCTTATATATTTCCGCGCAATTTCATCTATCCTTGCCTTTACTGTGGCCGTAAATTCCCTTTTGGCTTTTTTACGTTCCATTTCGGTTGGAGCCTGGCGCAAACGGCCAAAACTTTCCAATGGAAATTTGGCGTCCACCGGTACAGTGTTATTCCCTAACCGGATCAGGACGTCCACCCTTTCCCCAGACCTGAAAGCATATTGGGTTTCGTAGTTGCGCTGTGGCAATATCTGGGCCAGAAGGTCTTCCAGAAGATATTCGCCAATTCCTCCACGCAGTTTGGGGGCTTTGAGGATATCTTGTAACTGGCTGATGTCTTTGCCTAGCTCTTGCATGTGCCTGGCTGTCTCAAAAAGTTCGCCTAGGCGTAACTGAACCCTGGATATTACTTCACTTGTCCCTTGCAACTGTTGACCAATGTTTCCCTGGGTCTGGGAAAGCTGTTCATTCATGTTTTGAAGCATGCGTGCCAACTGTTCGTTCAGGGTACGTGTAGCCTGCTCTAAACGTTGATTTAGGTTTTTTAACGTCTCTCCCTGTCCCAGGCTGAGTTGTGCGGTCAATTCGCCAAGTTGTGTATTGAAGGTGCCCACCATGGTGGCAAATTGATTCTGCATGGTTTCTAACTGCGTGACCTGGCCATGTGCCTGCTGGTCCCGCATATAGCCCATCTGCCGCACAATCTCCAGCAACTGCTCCTGAAGGAGGGACGTGGCCGGGGCCTTTTCTTTTAATGTACGTACTTCCCGGAATAAAAAAAATACAGCTCCGACTCCGATGGTCAGTAGAATAATTAATAGAATCAGAATTGTCTCAACTGCCGGCATTTAACACCCAGAAACCAATATTCTGAAATTACTGTGATTCGGGTCCAAAATTTTATATTATAGCCCGTGAATAGGAAAAATTAACTCTTTTACCGTCCGAATGGCCTTTTCTGCCTCGATCATGGCTCTCTTTTTTTCATTTTCCGGTGAGCAGAAGGGCTCATCTGTCAGTCGTGTCTCCTTATAGCCCATTTTCATTATCTTATCTACAAAGGAAGGGGGGAGGTTATCGCCCAATGTCACGTCATTCATGATTGCCCATGCTGCTGTCCAGGCACGGGCCACGTTTATGACATTATAGCCGCCACCGCCTACTGCTATCCAGGGGAGGCCCATGTCTTTAAAATATGACACCGCCTTTAAAAAAACATTTATGGATAGGGCCATATTAGCAAGCGGGTCCAGCCTTAGTGCATCTACGCCGAGCTGTGTGACCAGGACGTCTGGCTCAAAGGCCCGGACAAGGGGTGGGACCACTTCTTCAAAGGCATACAGGAAAACTTCGTCATCTGTCCATGGCCAAAGTGGGATATTCACCGTGTACCCAACGCCTTCACCTTGACCGATCTCTGTAGCATAACCTGTACCAGGGAATAAGGTTTTTCCGCTTTCGTGGAGCGATATGGTCAGGACTTGCTTTGTATCTTCGAAGGCGTACTGAACCCCATCACTGTGATGAGCGTCGATATCTACGTAGGCCACCCTTTTTCCTTTTTTCAGCATATAGTGTATGAGGACTGCCGGATCATTGATGTAACAAAAGCCTGAGGCTCGCGCTGGAAGCGCGTGATGCAGGCCACCCGCGATGTTGAAGGCAATGTTTACCTTGCCATTGAGCACTAGCTTTCCGCATTCCAAAGAAGCTCCGGTTGACAAGAGGGACCAGTCCCAAAGCCCTTTGAAAATCGGGTTGTCACCTGGCCCCAGACCAAAACCAGAGATGTTTGGCATCCACTCACCGCTATTAAGTTTTTTTAGGATGTCTACGTAGGTCTTATCATGGAAGAGCAATATGGCGTCTTCTGATGCGGCCTCTGTCTCGACAAAGATGCTCGAAGGGAGTTCAATAAGGCGGTACGCTTTTATTAATTCGTACGTTAGGGCCAGTCTTTCCATGCGCAAGGGATGAGCTGATCCGTAATCGTAGCGAGTATACGCGTCTGTGTAGACAAAAGCGGTTGTGGGATGCATGTTGGCTGGCTAATTTTTGAAACATTCTATCGGGATGCCCATGGCGGTGTCAAGAAATTCCGGCCAGAAGAGGGTAATTGTTTAAAGCTTAAAGCACTTCCGTAATGCTCGGGGGATTCGTTATTTTTATTGTCTGACCCGATATAATGACCTATCATGAGAAAACAAGTTATGTTATCAGGCCGTATGCAAGTAGCTTCGGGCGGACATCTTCCATGGTTTGGCTGGCTTGAGGCCACTGGTAACTTGACATTTGGCCGGAAATGACTATTGATCTAGACTAGCAGGGATACTATTGGCCAAGGAGGCAATATGGCAATTATTACCATCCGATCTAGCAAAGTGTTGCAAGATATCCACCGTAACATGGTCAAAATGATGGCAGATGCGTTCAAGACGGCGGGGCTAGGCATAATAACGCCCAGCCGAGGCTGGGTACCAGCAGTTGACATTTACGAGACCGAGAAAGAGATTGTGATTTTGGTTGACGTGGCTGGGGTAAACCAGGATGGCCTAGATATAACTTTACACCAGGATCTGATCCGAATCGCTGGTTTGCGCGAAGGTTGGAGCGGCTCTGAGCAAAAAAAATTTCACCAGATGGAAATATCCTATGGGACCTTTGAGCGGGTTTTACAGCTACCCGTGCCTGTACAAAGTGATGGAGCCATGGCTTCTTATAAAAACGGCTTGCTGTGCATAACATTGCCTAAAAGCGGTTACAAAAAGACCTATCGAGTGGAGATTGCATAGACTTATATCGATTAACCCTAGAGGAGTAATTATCGCCCATGAATGAGAAGAAGGAAGAGGTGAAGGCAGAAGAGGTAAAAAATGAGAGCGGTAAGTTGCCCGAGGAATTGCCTATAATTCCGGTGGACGATGCGGTCCTTTTCCCCCAGATGGTGATTCCCCTGGCCATATCAGATAAGAAATTAGTCCAGCTCATTGATGATGCTCTTTCCAGTGATCGCCTGGTCGCCATATTTACCACAAAAGCCGAACCGAAGGGAGAATTGTATGTTACAGGAACCGCGGCGCAAATCCTGCGTATGACTAAGGTGCAGGAGAACCATGTACGCATGCTGGTGCAGGGAGTTGCCCGCGTGAGGAATATAGACATAACGGCAACGGAACCATATATGAAGGCCAGAATGGAACGGCTATCTGATAAAGTGGTTAGAGATAAGGAGGTCGAGGCCCTTATTTACAACCTGCGCGGCCTTTTCCAAAAGGTCCTGGAGCTGAGCCCTCATATTCCCTCAGAATTGGGTACTATTGCCCTGAATATCGAAGATCCGGGAATCCTGGCGGATATGGTTGCTTCCAGCCTTAATATTTCTATACCTGAGCGTCAGGATATACTGGAGACCCTGGATGTCAAAACCAGACTGGAGAAGGTAACTCGACTGGTTACACAGCAAGCGGAGATTGTGGAGTTGGGTCGGAAAATCCAGACGCAGGTCAAAGGGGAGATCGATAAAACTCAGCGGGAATATTATTTGCGGGAACAGCTAAAAGCTATCCAAAAGGAGTTAGGCGAAAGAGAAGAGACGGAAGAAGCGGCTGAATTACGCGGCAGAATAGAGAAAAAGAATCTCCCGGAAGTAGCACACAAGGAAGCCATGCGTGAGCTGGGGCGTCTGGCCAAGATGCACCCTTCTTCTGCTGAATACACCGTTGCCCGGACGTATCTGGACTGGATTCTGGATTTGCCCTGGACTGAAAGCACAGAGGATTGTCTGGACATAGCTACCGCTCAGACGATACTGGACAAAGAGCATTACGATCTGGAGAAGGTTAAAAAGCGTATTATTGAATACCTGGCAGTGCGCAAGCTGAAGCCCGACATGAAAGGTCCTATCCTTTGCTTTGTTGGACCGCCTGGTACCGGTAAGACCTCCCTGGGACGGTCGGTAGCCAGGGCTCTGGGCAGAAAGTTTGTACGTATATCTTTGGGTGGTGTGCGTGATGAGGCCGAGATCCGTGGCCATAGGAGAACCTATATCGGGGCATTGCCTGGCCGGATTATCCAGGGTATACGCAGGGCCGGTTCTAATAATCCCGTTTTTGTCATGGATGAACTAGACAAACTCGGTGCTGATTTCCGGGGCGATCCTTCTTCAGCCCTTCTGGAGGTGCTGGACCCCGAGCAAAATAATACCTTTTCTGACCACTACCTGGATGTTCCGTTTGACCTTTCCAGGGTCATGTTCATTATGACCGCCAACTTACTGGACACTATTCCACCGGCGCTTCTTGACCGTATGGAAGTCCTGGAACTTCCCGGTTATACCGATGAGGAGAAAATGAAAATAGCGCAGAAATACCTCGTACCCAAGCAGCTAGGCGAGCACGGTCTAAAGCGTAATCAGGTGCGTTTCGAAAAGAAAGCCATACAAAAGATTATGCGCGAGTACACCCGCGAAGCGGGTTTGAGGAATCTGGAACGGGAAGTGGCGGCCATTTGCCGCGGCATAGCTAAGAAGGTAGCTGCCGGTGAGATAGAAAGATTTGTGGTAGATGTTGCTGCAGTACCGGAGTTTCTCGGTCCGCCACAATTTTACCTGGAAGTTGCTGATCGTACGGCGGTGGCCGGCGTGGCTACCGGGCTGGCATGGACGCAGTCTGGTGGCGAGATTCTATTTATTGAGGCTACCAAAATGAAAGGGCAGGGGCGATTATTACTCACCGGGAAGCTGGGTGAGGTCATGAAAGAATCGGCTGAGACAGCCTTGAGTTTTGTCCGCTCGAAGAGTAAAGGTCTGGGAATCGATGAGGACTTTTTTGAAAAAAATGATATACACATTCATGTGCCTGCCGGCGCCATCCCGAAAGATGGGCCTTCCGCAGGGATAGCTATTTTTACGGCGCTTGTATCTCTTCTTACAAACAAGCCCGTCAATAGCCATGTGGCTATGACCGGGGAAATAACGCTTCGGGGGCGTATCCTGCCGGTGGGCGGCATAAAGGCTAAGGTATTAGCCGCTAGCCGTGCGGGAATAAAGACGATTATTCTGCCAAAGCGAAACGAGAAAGACCTCGAAGAGATTCCAGAGGACATTAAGAGGGGGTTGGAATTCAAGTTACTAACAAAGATGGAGGACGTTATCCCTGTGGCCTTTATTAAAAAAAGTCATAAATCGGGCAAAGGTCATGGCCGATCTGATTGATCTTCACTGTCATTCGACGGCCTCGGATGGGAGTCTGACTCCGGCAGAACTGGTACACAAGGCGCAAGCCATCGGCCTGAAGGCAGTGGCCATTACTGACCACGATACCGTAGACGGCGTAGGTGAAGCCTTGGCGGAAGGAGAGGAGCTTAATTTTGAGGTCGTGCCCGGGGTAGAGATCAGCGGGGAGATCACATCCGGCTCCATGCATATACTGGGTTATTTTATCGACCATACCTCTCCGGGGCTTGTGGCGGCACTCCAAAAGCTGCAGGATGCTCGCGAAAGACGTAATCACGAGATAATTAAAAGACTCCATTCAATGCGTATGGAAATCGGCTATGACGAGATTTTGAACGTCTCAGAGGATGGACAGATTGGTCGGCCGCATATTGCCAGATTAATGGTACAGAAGGGCTATGTTCCCAGTTTGCAGGCGGCGTTTGATAATTATCTGAAAAAGGGACGGCCGGCTTACGTAGATAAATTCCGCTTTACGCCGTCTGAGGCTATTAGGCTCATTATAGAGGCTGGCGGGATGGCTGTGCTGGCTCACCCAGGTTCCTTGAACAAATCTTTCGGACAGCTTGACACCATGGTACGCGAGTTGAAATCCTGGGGGTTAAGAGGATTGGAGGTTTTTTATAGCGAACATACCCTGGAGCAGACACGGTACTATCAAGGATTGTGTAATAAGTATCGGCTTATGGCTACCGGAGGGACTGATTATCACGGGACGTATAAGCCCGGAATTGAATTGGGCAGTGGGCGGGGGAATCTGCGGATCCCTTATGAATTGTTGGACATAATGAAGAGAAAAATACCGGGGTGATACAACAGTGGCCTTGAAGGTTATCGGTATCTATTCGAGCCCACGTGCTAACGGTAACTCGGACCTTCTCCTGAAACAGATGCTGCGCGGAGCTACCGAAGCGGGAAGTCTGGTTGAAGAAATTTTTCTGCGTGATCTTTGCTTCAGCCCCTGTACGGAATGCGGTTCCTGTAATGACACCGGTAGATGTACCGTAGAAGACGATATGCAATGGGTATATTCCAGACTGGAGTGTTCCGATCGCGTCATTATTGCGTCACCGGTATTCTTTTATAGCGTTCCGGCACAGCTTAAGGCCATGATTGACCGTGGCCAGGCATTATGGTGTAAAAAGGCCTATCTTGGCGAGATCCCATTGCCGGAAGTCAGTGGCCGAAAAGGTTTTTTGCTTTCCGTGGCCGGTACAAAGGGCCAAAAGGTTTTTGATTGTTCGGTCATGACCATACGCGTTTTTTTTGACTCCATCGGTATCGCCTTTGAGGGATATCTTGGTTATCGCCAGATCGACCGTAAAGGAGCTGTCCTTGAACATCCCACGGCCTTAGCCGAGGCCTTTGAGGCCGGAAAGAGGTTTTGCAGGGGATGATTGAGGTCATTGTTATCGGTTCAGGTACCGGTGTCCCGTCCCTGCGCCGTGCCGCGCCAGCTATCTATGTTCGTGCCAATGATTATAACCTCCTTCTCGATTGCGGTGCCGGAACGCTGCGCCAGCTGTTAAAAGTCGGGATTACCTGTGACCGTATTGATGGTATTTTTTTAAGCCATTTCCACCTTGATCATGTCGGCGACCTGATTTCTTTCCTATTTGCAACTAAATACAGCCCGGGATACCGGCGCACGGTGCCGTTTACTATATGGGCACATAGCCAGTTTGCCAGTCTGTATGAAGCTATGAAGACGGGCTTCGGCCACTGGGTTGTACCACCGTCAGACCTCATGAGGATCGAGAAACTGGAAGCGGGCAGCAAAAAACTCATTTGTCAGGGTGAATTGAAAATGAGTTTCTCCTCCGTCCCACATACACCCGAAAGCCTGGCTGTGCGTATCGATACGGCGGACGGCCACTCTTTGGTTTATTCCGGGGACACGGACTACTCGGACAGTCTGATTGAATTAGCCGAGGATGCGGATCTTTTTATCTGTGAGTGTTCGTGCCCCGAAGGCATGAAAGTAGAGGGACACCTTACCCCCTCCTTGGCTGGCCAGATAGCTGCTCAGGCTGGCTGTAAAAGACTCATGCTAACCCACCTATATCCGGTTTGCGACAGTACCAATCTGGCAGAAGCCTGCCTTCGCAACTATGGTGGCGAACTAATTGTAGCTGAAGATCTACTGAGGCTTATCCTTTAAATTTATCCGCAGCTTGTCTACCTGCGGCGGGTGAGGATATACTCTGCTGCGCCCAGCAGTATGTCCTTGGTCGGGGAAGGTGGGAAAATGGAGAGGCTTTCCGTTGCCTTTTTGCTCGACTCCTGTGCCCGAGCATAAGCGTAATCAAACCCACCGTATTTTTCGATCAACTTTCGGACGGCGATAAAGTCATCCTGACCGATATGATCCTTTAACAATGTTTCTTTTAGCAGTCTGTGATCCCTGTCGTTGATTTGATTTAGCGTGTGGATGAGCGGTAATGTGACCTTGCCTTCGCGCAGATCATTACCCACCTTCTTGCCAAATTCCTTTATGTCTGCTGTATAGTCCAGGATATCATCAGTTAGCTGGAAGGCTGTCCCCAGATTTTCTCCATAGGAGCGCAGGGCTTCTTCCTTTTCCGCACACGCCTTGCCCAGAATGGCGCCTACTTGACAGGCAGCAGCCATAAGAACGGCAGTTTTACGGTATATGACTTGCAGGTATTCGTTGTCAGTAATTTCCAGGTTTTCAGCGTTGAGTAGTTGTAATACCTCTCCCTCGGCCATTAGCGTTGTGGCCCTCAACAGTGCTTCCATGATACGAATATTACCCTGGAGAGCGGAAAGTAAAAGGGATTTTGAATAGAGAAAATCGCCTACCAGTATAACAGCCTGATTGCCGTAAATATTTTTAGCCGGGGCCTTTCCTCTGCGGATTTCGGCATTGTCTACGACGTCGTCGTGTAACAGGGTTGCTGCGTGCAGGTATTCAAAAATAGTGGATAGCTCAAACTTATGGTCACCGCGATAGTCGCACATGCGGGCAGACAGGATCATCAACAGCGGGCGAATCCGCTTACCTCCACTAAACAGAATGTACCGGCTGACATTGGAGATAAATGGCACATGAGAGGTCAGGTTATGAGCTACAGCGGCCTCAATACGCTGGAGATCGTCTTTTACTTGTGCTAAAAAATGATTACCGGACACGGCGTGGAGAATAGCCTAAAAGTAGGACATTGTCAAAAAGATTCTCCTGGTACAAAATAGACATAGACATGCTTATCAGTTGTCCCAATTTATGCCGACATGCGCTCAGAAAACAGATCTGTCTCAGGCCCATGCACAGATAAAGGCATGTTTTACACAGTTGCCAGGAATTCGAACAGGAATGGCGGGACTCTTGCGTTTTGCTGGTTGTGGAAATGTTAAAGACCGCGGGCGAAACTGAACTCCGATTCAGATTTTTGTTGACAAGCGCTTATTGTTTCTAATAAGATAGCTTCCAGGCAGAGTCGGTCTGAGTGCCTTTTGTGTGTGAGATCAAGTACTTGGGTGTAGTGAAGACCACGCGAAAAAGGTTCCGGGTGCCTTTACGGTTCAATATTTAAGTTTCTCCTTTGTAGAGGAAATTTATAGGGAAGGAGGTGCAGTGTTTACTCTTTAGTTATTAGGCTATTGTGTTGAGATTGTGTCCACATTTACACACTGAGTGGCTATGGGAGGAAGTATATTATGCATGTGACACGAAGAGATTTTTTGAAGATTTCGGGCGCAGCAGTGGCTGGTTTGGGACTCAGCCAGCTCGGCTTTGATCTGTCGCCGGTAGAGAGCTACGCGGCAGAGCTCAAAATCAAGGGCGCCAAGGAGACCACCCATATCTGCTGCTTCTGCTCGGTAAGTTGTGGTCAGATTGCCCACGTTTCGGACGGCAAACTGATCAACTTCGAGGGGGACCCCGATCATCCGATCAATGAGGGGGCTCTTTGCGCAAAGGGTGCAGCTTCATATCAGATACACGACAACCCCAACCGGCTGAAAAAGGTCCGTTACCGCGCTCCTTACAGCACCAACTGGAAGGAAGTAAGCTGGGAGTGGGCTCTGGAAAAGATCGCCAAGAATGTCAAGAAGAGCCGCGATGCCAGTTTCACAGAAAAAAACGCCAATGGCCAGGTGGTCAACCGGACCGACGGCATTGCCTCTGTAGGTAGCGCAGCTATGGACAACGAGGAATGCTGGGTCTACCAAACTTTCCTTCGAGGTTTGGGCCTCGTCTATGTAGAACACCAGGCCCGTATCTGACACAGCGCCACTGTTGCGGCTCTGGCAGAGTCGTATGGACGCGGCGCTATGACCAATCACTGGATAGATATCCGAAATGCTGATGTTATTTTGAACATGGGCGGTAACGTCTGTGAGAACCATCCCATCGCTTACAAGTGGGTAAAAGCGGCCCAGGATAGGGGGGCCATTTTTATCCATGTTGATCCTCGTTTCACCAGGACTTCGGCCAAGGCAGACCATCACGTGCGATTGCGCTCCGGTACGGATATCGCCTTCCTGGGGGGCATGATCAAGTACATCCTGGATAATGACCTGATCCAGAAGGATTACGTGGTAAATTACACCAACGCCTCGTTCATCGTAGGACCGAAGTATGAGTTCATGGACGGGCTATTCAGCGGTTATGACACGGTAAAGAGGAAGTATGACAAATCGAATTGGGCCTTTGCGACGGACGAGAATGGTATCGTCAAAAAAGATCCTACTTTGCAGGATCCACGCTGTGTTTATCAATTGCTAAAGAAGCATTATTCTCGTTACACCACAGATATTGTTTCCAAGATAACCGGTACTCCGGAGGAAGATCTGGTTAAAGTGTACCGCATCTATGGTTCTACCGGAAAACCGGACCGGGTGGGGACGGAACTTTATGCCATGGGCTGGACGCAGCACACCGTGGGTACCCAGAATATCCGCACCATGTCCATGATCCAGTTACTCCTGGGCAACATCGGGTTGGCCGGGGGCGGCGTGAATGCGTTGCGTGGTGAATCAAACGTGCAGGGATCTACGGATATGGCGCTTTTGTTCCACATCATCCCGGCCTACAACCCTACACCGCAGGCCGGGCACAAAGATCTGGCTACCTACAATGAGAAGAACACTCCAAAGACCAAAGAGCCGATGAGCGCCAATTGGTGGCAGAACCGCCCCAAATACATGGTCAGCTATCTGAAATCCATGTATGGTCAGGCAGCGACAAAGGAAAACGATTTCGGATATAATTGGCACCCGAAATTGGACGACGGCCAGAATGCCTCGTGGCTGATGCTTTTTGACGAGATGCTTAAAGGTAAATTTACCGGCCTTTTGGCCTGGGGTATGAACCCGGCTTGTTCGGGCGCCAATTCCAATAAGACCAGGCAGGGATTGGCCAAGCTCGACTGGATGGTCAATGTGAATGTGTTTGATAATGAGACCGGTTCCTTCTGGCAGGGCCCGGGGATGAATCCCAAGAAGATCAAGACCGAGGTCTTCCAGCTCCCCTGTGCGGCCTTTTTGGAAAAAGAAGGCAGCCTTGCTAACAGCGGCCGGTGGGCGCAGTGGCGGTACAAGGCGGTGGAGGCACCGGGTGAGGGAAAACCGGATGGCGATATTATGCTTGAGCTTTTCGCCAAGATCCGGGAGCTTTATGCCAAGGAAGGTGGTGCATCCCCGGAACCCATCTTGAACCTCAAGATGGACTATATGACCAATGGGAAGTTTGACGCCCATAAGGTGGCCAAGGAAATCAACGGTTATGACCTGACCACGGGCAAGCTGGTGGCCAACTTCACCAAGCTTAAGGACGATGGCACTACTTCCAGTGGCAGCTGGATCTACAGCGGCAGCTATAATGAAGACGGCAATAACATGGCTCGCCGCGACCGGTCGGACCCCTCCGGTATTGGTCTCTATGCCAAATGGTCCTGGTCCTGGCCGGTAAACAGGCGGATCATCTATAACCGCGCTTCTGTGGATCTGAACGGCAATCCATGGGATCCGAAGCGTAAAGTTATCCGGTGGGATCCTGCGGCTAAAGAGGGAAAAGGCTCATGGGTCGGAGACGTGCCGGATGGCGGCTGGCCGCCAATGGTCGACAAGGCAAATACGAAGCTGCCGTTCATTATGAAGCCGCACGGTGTTGCTTCCCTGTTCGGACCGGGCCTGAACGACGGGCCATTCCCCGAGCATTATGAGCCGCTGGAATGCCCGGTTGACAGGAATCTCCTGTCTGGAACGCGTATTAACCCGGCGGCCAAGGTGTTCGAGGGTACCATGGACCAGTACTTTACCTGTGATCCGAGGTATCCGTTTGTCTGTACTACCTACCGGGTGACCGAGCACTGGCAGACCGGTGTTCTGACCCGTTGGCTTCCCTGGCTGCTTGAGACCCAACCACAGCTCTTCGTGGAGATGAGCAAGGAATTGGGTGCACTCAGGGGTATCAAAAATGGAGATGTAATAGAGATAGAATCGGCCCGGGGCAAGCTAAAAGCGGTGGCTATTGTAACCGCCCGCTTCAAGCCGTTTAATATTGACGGACAGACGGTGCATCAGGTTGGTATCCCCTGGCATTTCGGCTGGCGGTGGCCGCAGAGTAAGAAATTCACGCAGGGTGGAGACAGCGCTAACCTGCTGACACCAAATATCGGCGATGCTAACACCATGATTCCGGAATCAAAGGCCTTCATGGTTAACGTAAGAAAAATTAAGAGTAAAGGTTAGGAGGTGATCTGGAATGGCTGATAAATCATTTATGGTGGATACAAGTATCTGTTCCGCCTGCAGGGGTTGTCAGGTAGCCTGTAAGCAATGGAACAAAAATAAGGCTGAGGTGACCACCCTTCGGAACTGGGGTAATTACCAGAACCCTCCGGATTTGACTCCTAACACCTTCAAACTGGTGCGGTTCAATGAACTGGAAGAGGGTAATGCGGTAAAATGGTACTTCTTCCCCGACCAATGTCGGCATTGTATTGACCCGCCTTGCAAGTCTGTGGCCGAGGGTTTAGGATCCAAAGCCATCGTGCAGGACGATGCGACAGGTGCCGTTATATTTGTAAAGGGAGTTAAGGTTACAAAGGACCAATTTAGCGAGATCAAGTCGGCTTGTCCGTATGATATTCCGCGGTGGAGTGAGAAGAGCCAGGTCATGGCCAAATGTACTATGTGCTTTGACCGGATCACCAATGGTCTTCCGCCAGCCTGCGTCAAGACCTGTCCTAGCGGTGCTATGCAGTTCGGGGATCGGGACGCGATTTTGTCTATGGCCAACAAGAGGCTGAAAGAGCTTAAAGTCAAGTATCCCAAGGCCCAGATTCTCGATGCAGAAATGGTCAGGATTATCTATCTGGTAGTAGACGACCCCGCTAAGTACCACAAGTTCGCTGTAGCCAGTAATACGTTCGGTATTACAAGATTCGCGGCTGTTAAGAGGATGGTTCAACCTCTGGCGAACTGGCTAGGATAGTATTTAATGGCTGTAGGTGCATGGGAAACGCGTTTAACGCGTTTCCCATGTATTTTTTTCTTGGGAAGCTTCTGATGTCCTCGGCTGGCTTTCCAATATATTTAATCCCTTGTACAGTGATACCTTGAAGTATTCTGCCGCCATGTGGCTATTGTAGCCTGCTCGTGGCTGCTGCGCCGGGGAGAGACCCGGGGCGGCGCATCCGATTCCTGCCGCCTCTGATATTTGACCGGACATTGAGATTTGTGGAGACTTTTATGACTGAGGGTTTTGAGCAACTAAAGAAGAGAATTTCCTGGTTCAGAGAAAAGAAGCCTGTTTATAAGGAGATTCTGGATTTCTATGAGGTTATATGGGAGGCGCAGGATGAAATAGAGGCCGCGGTCAAGGTGAAGCCCATAGAGATAAAAGAAAGTCTGAAGGAGATGAAACTCCGCGAGGGATTTCCGCTTTTAAAGAAAGAGGATTTCTACGTGGACATTTCAGCCTCTCAAAAACTTTTTGCATCTATTTTAGAGCGGGGAGAAAAATTCCCAACCAGACTGAGAGAAGAGATGGCAAAGCTTAAACAGGCCTTTTTGGATAAGAGCCTGGATATTGAAAAGGTATTGTCAAAATACCTCGATGAAAAATTCCTGAAGGATACGGCGGATGAATTTAAAATAGATTATCCGGCACTTTCCTTCTTAGTGCGGACCAGCGTTGAACCATCGATCAAAGCCAATGCCGGTCAGTTTAAGGGAGAAAAGATAACCCTTGATAACTGGCCAAATGGCTATTGCCCGATCTGCGGTTCTCAGCCACGTATAGCCGAGGTTAGAGGAGAAGGGGGACAGAAGTATGCTTTATGCTCCTTCTGCGGCTACGAGTGGCGGATAGCGCGGGTGACCTGTCCCTTCTGCGGGAATAAGGACCAGAAAACCCTGCATTATCTCTTTGTGGAGGAGGAGGAATACTACCGGGCGGATTTCTGTGACCAATGTCACCAGTACCTCAAAGGTGTAGACTCAAGAAAGCTTGACTACAAACCAGTCTTGCTGTTGGAAGACCTGGTGACCTTTCATCTTGATATCTTGGCTTCAAAAAAGGGTTTTCAAAGACCGGTACCTTTGTTTGGACCGGATTGATCGTACCCTTTTTGCTCCCCGTTAAGCCGATTGAAGGGCGTTCATAAAGCTATGTCGCCGTGGAGATCAAAAGCGGGTGTTTGTTTGACACAGGGCTGCCCCCCGGGCTGTATAGGCGCTTCCCGTGAGCTGTTTGAGGTTACCTCCGACCCGCTTTAACGAAGGCAGAGAAGGGATTTCCACAACGTCCTTCCCCAGGCAATCCAGTTTGGTAATGGCCAGTTTTTCTTCCAGATCCTGCCTTTGGGCCGGCAAGATGGCCTGTCCCTGCAGACCAGTCAAATAGTCAACGTCCTCGATTTTCCGTACAAAGGTCAGGATTTCGCTGAGTCTGTAGTTTGCCTGCAATTGGGCAATTTCTTCGTTAATTAGCAGGCACTCTTCCATTAGCTCCTGATATCCTTTCCGGTATGGTTTCAGATCGTCGATAAGCTGTCTATAACACTCAAGGAAGAGATTCCTATGTTTTGCCTTTTCGGTCAGACCGTGCGCCTTTTTGCCGGCGAGAAGGCGGGGCTTTATGCCGTGGCACTCCTCAAGAAAACGGTCATAAAATGGTCTGGTCCTGAGGCCGACGACTTCCCAGAACTCTTTTACCAATGCCTCTGTTTGGAGCAACTGGTAAATCTGCCAAAAGTCTTCATAGACCGTTTTTCCTACGGTATCTCTGTGTACCTGGATATGTTCCTGTAAGGCAGTTTTTGCCTCTTCGATGGCCTTGCGGGCTCCGAAGTAGCGTTCTGCGATTTCCTTTTTGACCTGGTAGATCAGGGCTGCTGAAATATCGTCTGCCATAAGGTTGCCTTTTAAACCTGTTCTGGGTTTGACTATGACATGCTTTTACCAGCTTGAAAAGTGAAAACACTGACGAAAAAGAGGACGACAAAAGAGTTGTTTTGTCTCCCAAACTCCGGTATAAGTACGTGTACAGGCTTAGTTTTTGGCTGTGACCATGATAGAAAAGTACTTAGACCGCTTTTTGCATTTTTTGTCTGTAGAAAAGGGATTGGCCCGGAACACCCTCTCGTCCTACAGCCATGACCTCCAGACATTTCTGGAATTTCTTTCTGCTGAGAGTATTACCAAGGTAGAAGACATTCTTGACGTACACATTTTTTCCTTTCTCAGTCAATTACGCAGGAAAGGTCTCTCGTCCCGCAGTGTGGCCAGGGCCTTAGTAGTCATCCATTCCTTTTTTCGGTTTCTGCTGCGCGAAAAATTAATCAGCAGTAACCCGGCACGTTCTGTAGAATCTCCCCGCTTTCGACAAAAGTTGCCAGATATTCTAAGTATGGCCGAAGTAGACAGCCTTCTTAGCAAGCCTTTGTCGCGAGATGTCTTGGGGCAACGGGATGCAGCTATGCTACATCTCCTCTATGCCACAGGGCTTCGGGTGTCAGAATTGGTTTCATTAAAGGTTGGCGACGTTAATCTTACAGTTGGGTATCTAAGGACAGTGGGTAAGGGGACAAAAGAACGAATTATACCGGTGGGTGAGGT
>CAYSYZ010000003.1:20226-39104 GCA_964435205.1 uncultured Desulfovibrionales bacterium | reverse complement strand
GGCCGGATCGTACTTTTTGGGATCACCCGAGAAGAAAGAACCCTGTCTTACGGATCTTACGGGCCTACCTGTGCGCAGAAAGACTTTGTAGCGGAGGTCATTGGGGGCGTTTGTAAAATGAATGACGCCTTCGCTGTCTACAAAACTGTAAACATCTGCCAGCGCCGTAAGGGGTCCAATTAGCGGGAAGACCATTAAAAGCAGGATAATAAAGGCTGGTAAAGTGTATCCCCGCATCCCTGGAACCTCTATAGTTTGTAATTATTTTTAACTGGCTGCCTTTTTCCAATCCGCCAAGAATTTCTCTATCCCAATATCAGTAAGCGGGTGTTTGGCCAGTTGGGCAATCACTTTAAAAGGTATGGTAGCTATATCTGCGCCCATCAAAGCAGCCTCAAGGACGTGACCGGGGTGGCGAATGCTAGCTACAATGACTTCTGTGTCAAAGTCGTAGTTATCATAAATGTCTATGATATCCCGCACCACCTCCATACCGACATGAGAAATGTCGTCAAGGCGGCCGACAAATGGGCTAACATAAGTCGCGCCAACTTTGGCTGCCAGTAAAGCCTGCACAGGCGAAAAAATAAGAGTGACATTTGTCTTAATGCCCATGTCGCTGAGCATCCGGGCGGATTTTATTCCCTCGGTGGTCATGGGCACCTTGATAACAATATTTTCGGCTATCTTGGCCAGATCTTTAGCCTCCTTGACCATCTTATTAGCTTCTAGACTGACGACTTCTGCACTGACCGGGCCGTTTACGATCTTACATATTTCAGCCAGCAACTTTTTGAATGGCCTGTTCTCTTTAGCAATGAGCGATGGGTTAGTAGTTACCCCATCGATCAAACCCATATCATTGGCCTCACGAATCTCATCCAGATTGGCGGTATCGATAAAAAATTTCATGCACGCTCTCCTTTGCGCTCTTCCATAAATTTTCGCCTACATTCTTCGCTACAAAAATAATAGGTTCTACCTTCATAATGAGCTACTAAAGCGTCATTCTTGGGGTAGTAAGTATGACAAACAGGGTCTTCAACCAGCTCTGCAGTTATTACCCCGGCATCTTTCTTTCGATGTACCTGTTCGCCTTTACTTAACGCTTGTCGAGCGGCTTTATAAAGTACATACCCGATAAAGATCACAATGACGTAAATTAAGAGCCTCATCTCAACATTCACCCTCTATCCGGAAGAGTTGCTGACCGTTTTTGGGCACTTGGTTTAGCAAGTCACAGACCTTTTTTCGAAGGACCGGATGTTCGAAGTCAGGGGATAATTCACACAATGGCACCAGAACAAAGCGCCGCTTATGAAGCTTGGGGTGAGGTATGACCAACTCCTTTGTGTCCAAGACGATATCTCCATAGCATAAGAGGTCAAGATCAATGATCCGTGGCCCATATCGAACCACCCTTTCCCTCCCCAGCTCATCCTCAATATGACGCAGGAGACGAAAGATATCCCGTGCTGACAGCGAGCTTTTTACCTCGGCTACGGCATTAACATACCAATTTTGCGCCTCTAAATCTTGGGGCTCGGTAAGATACAAAGAAGAAAGGCGAACCTGGAGACTGCTATCGGCTTCAGCCAGACGCCTAGCGGCCCGAAGACAATTCTCCCTCGCGTCACCCAGGTTAGATCCAATGCTGATATAAGCCAATGCGTTTCCCAACGGCTAAAACCCCACGCCTTTGATGCGCCGCACCGCCTCTTTGAGACGCTCTTTGTCGACCGTTAGGGCCATTCGGATGTATCCTTCTCCGGGTGCGCCGAATCCATTGCCGGGAGTGGTAACGATACCGACTTTGCTTAAAAGGTGGGCGGTAAATTCAGCTGAACTGTATCCTTTAGGTGCCTCAATCCATAAGTAGAAGGTGGCTTTCGGTTTCTCGACGTTTAGACCAGCTTCCCGCAAGCCCGTAACCATTATATTCCGACGCTCGGCATAAATGGCCTGCATCTGTCTTACGCAGGATTGATCATCATCCAGGGCTGCCATCCCGGCTATCTGGATAGCTTGGAAGACCCCGGAATCGATGTTGCTTTTTACTTCTCCCAAACCGGCGATAACCTCTTTATTCCCAACGGCAAAACCTATTCGCCAGCCGGTCATATTGTAGGTCTTAGACAGGGAATGGAATTCAATGCCCACGTCTTTAGATCCATCCACCTCCAGGAAGCTGGACGGTTTATACCCGTCAAAAGCCATCTCACTGTAGGCAGCGTCATGGCACACTACAACATTATACTCTTCGGCAAATGCCACAATTTCTTTAAAAAACTCCGCGCTGGCTACGGCTGCCGTGGGATTGTTAGGATAGTTGATGAACAAGAGGCGTGCTCTTGTAGCTACTTCTGGAGGGATGGCGCTAAGATCAGGCAAAAAATTATTTTCCTTAGTGAGGGGCATATAGTACGGCTTACCTCCGGCAAATATAGTCCCGATATGATATACCGGATAGGCCGGTGTAGGCACCAAAACCACATCCCCCGGGTTGATAAAAGCAAGAGGAATATGAGCGATACCTTCTTTGGAGCCGATTAGGGACACAACCTCTGTTCGAGGGTCAAGAGAAACACCAAAGCGCTTTTCGTACCACCGGGCTGCAGAAAATTTAAAATCGTGCATGCCGGAATAAGAAGGATAGCGGTGGTTTTGGGGATCGGCTGCAGCTTCGTGCAGCCGATTGATGACATGAGGCGGAGTGGGTATGTCCGGGTCGCCCACACCAAGGTCGATGATATCAACGCCCTTGGCTCTCACTTCCTCTTTCATGCGATCGATTTCTACAAACAGGTAAGGCGGCAACTTTTTAAGCCGATCTGCTTTTTCTATTTTAATCATCCTTGGAATACACCTTTCCGTAAGTATGAATTCAACGTCTCAATTTTGAGCGGTCTCATTTTTAACAGTGTTGCGCAGGGTACCAATACCTTCTATGACAATTTCTACGACGTCGCCAGGGGCCATGGGCCCAACTCCAGATGGCGTTCCAGTAGCAATTATGTCTCCGGGTAGCAAAGTCATCACGCTAGAAATAAAGCTAATCAGGTCGGCGACTCCATAGATAAGGTTTCCAGTGTGAGAGGATTGACGCAGTTCCCCGTCCAGGTATGATTCAACCTTGAGATGCGAAGGGTCAAGGCCGCGGGCAATGGAGGGTCCAATAGGAGCAAAGGTATCGAAACTTTTGGAACGCGTGAATTGGACGTCTTTTTTCTGTAAATCTCTGGCCGTGACATCATTTACACATGTATAACCAAGGACGTAGTCAAAGGCTTTTCCCCGCGGGACAAAGCGGGCTTTTTTGCCTATAATCACGCCCAGCTCAGCCTCATAGTCCACTCTTTTACTCATCCGGGGATATATTATGGGTGAACCTGGTCCAATGACGGCCGTACCCGGCTTAAGGAAGATCAAGGGCTCATCCGGGATAGGAGAGCCCATCTCTTCAGCATGATCGACATAGTTCAGGCCCAGAGCGACGATCTTGCTCGGTTGGCAAGGGGGGAGAAGGCGAACCTCAGCCAGAGCATACTCTTCGTTTCCCACCTCAAAAGCCGTAAATATATCACCGGTTATCCTACGAACGATGTCTTCTTCTAGCTGCCCGTAGCCAGTTACGCCGTTTACTTCAAAACGAACGAGCCGCTCGATCACTTTTTGATCCCCAGTACGTCTTGCATGTCATAGAGGCCGTTCTTTTGTCCCACGATCCATTTGGCGGCGCGTACAGCGCCACGAGCGAAGTTGTCACGACTGTGGGCACGGTGGATGACCTCAATCCGCTCGCCGATACCGGCGAAAAGGACAGTGTGTTCACCTACTATGTCGCCGCCTCGCACGGTTTGAATGCCGATCTCTTTGTCGGTTCGCTGACCAATCATGCCATGTCTTGCATAGACACCAACCTTGTCCAGGTCGCGCCCCAGGGCTTCGGCCAGGACCTGGCCCAGCTTTATGGCCGTACCGCTGGGGGCATCCTTTTTAAGGCGGTGGTGGGCCTCTATAATTTCCACGTCATAGCCTTCACTCAGGATCTTTACCATGTTCTGTACGACCCTATAAAGGGCGTTTACGCCCACACTCATATTGGGAGCCAGCACGCAGCGTACCTTTTTGGCCATCTTCTGGATTTCTTTCATTTCCTCCGGTGTGAAGCCTGTCGTCCCCACAACCATTGCCTTCTTGTGTTTGGCGGCAAGGGCAATGTGTTCCACAGATGAAACGTGATAGGTGAAATCTATGATAACATCACCTTTCTTTATAACTGATTCTAGACCCTCAGAAATGGGAATGCCGATTTTCCCCAGGCCGACAACCTCACCTGCGTCCCGGCCGAGGGCAGGGTGTCCAGACTTCTCAAAGGCTGCAACCAGCTCAATCCCCCCGGTTTGCTGTACGATGTGGATGTTACGTCCGCCCATCTTGCCGGCCGCACCGGCAACAACGGCTTTAATCATAAGCGCCCCCCTTTATTTAATAAGTCCGTAGTCTTTAAGAACAGCCTTTAGTCGTTCCACGTTTTTAGGTGACATGGCTGCCAATGGCAGCCTGAGTTCAGGAGAAATCATGCCCATGAGGCCAAGCGCTGTCTTTACCGGGACCGGGTTAGTCTCGTAAAACATGGCCTGGCAAAGAGGGAAGAGCTTGTAATGTAACTCCCGGGCTTTTTGAAAGTCGTGGGCCTCGAAGGCCTTACAGAGATCGGCCATGTCCTTCGGGGCCACATTGGAAACTACGGAAATAACGCCTTTACCCCCTACGGCTAGCGTAGGCAAGACGGTGAAATCATCTCCGGATACCAGACTAAATTTCTTATTGGAAAGATGTATAACCTCGCTGACCTGCTGCAGGGAACCTGTTGCCTCTTTGATGCCGATGATATTTTTTATCTCGGCCAGACGGGCTACCGTCTCCGGCAGCATGTTGACACTTGTCCGGCCAGGAACATTATAAAGGACAATGGGAATATCCACGGCCTCAGCCACGGCCTTAAAGTGCTGGTAGAGCCCTTCCTGTGTCGGTTTATTATAATAGGGAGTAATCATAAGAGCAGCATCGGCACCGGCCTTTTGGGCATGCCTGGTCAACTTTATGGCCTCAACTGTGCTGTTAGAACCTGTACCCGCCACTACCGGTACACGGCCAGCTACCGTCTGGACCGTGACCTCTACCACACGCTCATGTTCTTCATGGGTAAGCGTGGCTGATTCACCGGTTGTCCCGCACGGGACAATAGCATAAGTACCGTTCTTGATCTGAAATTCGATGAGTTTCTTTAAGGCTTTTTCATCTACCTTACCCTTTTTAAAAGGTGTAACGATAGCTACCATAGCTCCCCTGACTATTTCTGCTCTTTTCCTTTTCATAATGCCTCCAATAGCAAACCTTCGTAAATAATCTTTGACTCTCCTTCTAGGAAGACTTCGCTTATACCCTCTGGCCCCGACTTGAAATAAACGTTAAGTACTTCTTTTCCCCGCGTATGAACACGTACCGGGGATAGGACTCCATGCTTTACAGAAGCGGTTATAGCCGCGGCTACTGACCCCGTGCCACAGGCAAGGGTCTCATCTTCCACACCCCGCTCATAGGTACGTATGGCAATCTCCTGCTTAGCCAGGACCTGCACAAAATTAGCATTGGTTCCTGCGGGCTGAAAATCACCATGAAAACGAAAAATCCGGCCCAGATCGGGGACGTTTATTTTATCCAGGTCAGAGACAAAATGGACCACATGGGGGACCCCCGTATTTATGAAATGTACTACGTATTCACCCTGATGTGTCAACAATTTTATGTCCATTCGCAGATCTTGTGGCGGGACCATCTCCAGTTTGACCTGATGATCGGTCACTTCAGCCCGGACCAGACCAGCTATGGTCTCAAATACGACCTTCGGACCGGCCAATTTATGCACGTAAGCGAAGCGAGCCGCGCAGCGCCCGCCGTTTCCGCACATCTCGGCCTCGCTGCCATCGGCATTGTAAAATCGCCACCGGAAATCGGTGCCCGACAACCTTGGAGTCTCAATAAGAATCAATCCATCGGCCCCCACCGAGACCTTACGCCGGCAGAGCTGGCGAGCCAGTTTGGCACCGTCACTTTCACCGATGAATCCGGAGCGGTTGTCAATAATAATAAAGTCATTACCACTACCGCTCATCTTATAGAAGGATATTCGCTTTTCCATACGCTGCCTATCCTTCCCGCAGGAAATCGGGAATTTCCTCGCTTCGAATCAGGGATTGGTAAGTTTCACGACGCCGGATAACAAAAAGCTCATCCTCTTTGACCATAACCTCGGCTACCCGCGGACGGCTGTTGTAGTTTGAAGACATGGAAAAACCATAGGCCCCGGCGCTCATCACGGCCATGAGGTCCCCCGGCTGGAAATCAGGCAGTTCCCTTTCCTTGGCCAGGAAATCACCGGATTCGCATATAGGGCCAACGACATCCGCTTTTATCTTCCTCCTGCCGTATTTGTTACTGACCGGCCAAATGGCATGGTAAGAACCGTAAAGACTGGGCCGGGCCAGATCATTCATGCCGGCATCCACAATCAAAAAGTTCTTAATCTGACCAGACTTGGTATACAGGACCCTGGTTATCAGCACCCCGGCGTTACCGACTATTACCCGCCCGGGTTCAAGGATCAACGTAACATCCAGGTCCCGCATTTCTTTTATAATGGCCTCTGCGTAGTCGAACGGATGAGGCGGTTCCTCCGCATCATATTGGATACCGAGACCACCGCCCAGATCCAGATAGCGTATAGTAATACCTGCCGCTTGAAGGCTGGAGATAAGGCCTTTTAGCTTTTTTAGAGCATCCACGAATGGAGCTACTTCGGTGATCTGTGAACCGATATGGCAGCTCACGCCGACGATATCTGTATGAGAAAGACCACGAGCATTGCTGTATTCTTTAAGGGAACCTTCGATATCTATGCCAAATTTATTTTTCTTCAATCCCGTAGAGATATAGGGGTGTGTCTTGGGGTCGACATCCGGATTGACTCTCAGTGCAATACGGGCCTTCTTTTTCATCTGAGAGGCTGTCTCGTTTATGAGTGAGAGCTCCTGAGGAGACTCAATATTAAACATCAGGATTCCGGCTCTCAGAGCATACCGGATTTCATCCACACGTTTGCCAACGCCGGAATAGACTATCCTATCTGCAGGAACACCGGCCTTGAGTGCCCGATAAAGCTCACCGCCGGAAACGATATCCGCGCCACCCCCAAGCTTAGCAAACAGCCTGATAATTGCGGTGTTTGGGTTTGCCTTGAGGGCAAAGCACACGAGATGGGAAACCTTGTCAAAAGCCTGATCAAACGTTTTGAAATGGTGGCTTAGTGTGGCATGACTGTAAAGATAAAAAGGTGTCCGTACAGCCTTTGCAATCATGGCAATGGGTATGTTTTCACAATATAATTCACCTGTTCTGTAGTTAAAGTGATGCAAGGGTTCGTCTCTCCGTAAAGGGCTTGCTTATATGTCCATTATTCAAATAGAACTTTAACCTCAAAAGACATCATGCTTTCATTTTGGCGGGGAGAAGAATCTATTGCCGTTAAGGTATAATAATACACCTTTCCCTTGCGTACGTCCTTGTCCGTATAACGTACTACATCCTTCGGTTCTTGAGAAAGGCGCTGCCACGTGGATTCCTCCTTCGCCCGTCTATATACTCGATAACCACCAAGATCGGGTTCTGTATTGTCAAGCCATTTGAGGTCTACTCCCTGCGGTGACAGCGTTGCCGATAGCCCGCTCGGTGGGGCCGGTGGTGTCTTATCTTGGGGTGTGGCTATAACTTCCTGACTTTCCGCGCCTTCAATGAGCGTATCCTTTACGGACCTTACGGCACGCACCTTGTAGGCGTACGAGGTATCATTGACCACCGAGGTATCCGTAAATGCAGGTTTAGAAAGGAGTCCGGCCTCGATCAGGCGTTCGTACGGGCTATCCCCTTTACGCCGGTAGAGGTAGTAAGAGAATGACTCATCAACTGCCGAGCCATCCGATAGCTTTTCCGGAGCCTTCCAGGTAAGCATGACCCGTCCATCTCCCGCCTGGGCATTAAGGGCTGCGGGTGGACCGGGTGGTAGATCCCAGTAGACAGATACTGATCCGGCAGGTTCCCCTACGCGTCCATCATCATCGATGGCCTGTACGGTGTACACATATTTGTGCCCGTAAGCTATATCGTTATCTGTGAATTGTACCGCGCTTTCACCCGCCTTTTCCTTCTTTATGCCAGGCGGCATTACATTAAAAGTGTCCGTAAACCTTGCCGGACATCCGGGACAATCTTCGGTAAATTTATAACTGCCTTTAAGGACTCGGAATCCGGAAAGACGGGTTAAGGGAGAACCATCTTTTCGTTTTGTGGGCGCTTTCCACGTCAGCACAATAGCCTTTTCTGTCGTCAAGCGAGCGGAAAGTTCCCGTACGGCCCGGGGAGCTACCTCCGTGGGCGGACGAGGCGGCATTTTCTTGCCGCAAGCCAGGATAATGAAAGCCAGGCCTGCAAGGATGGCGACTTTTGAAGCAGAAGACCGGATCACTTGAGCTCCTTCTCGGCAGCCTCAAGCGCTGCAAGCACAAGTTTGCGGGACGTCCCCCCAATTGATACCCGGCTTTCTATCGATTTTTCCACGCTGATATGTTCGAAAACATCGGCCTCAATCTTGTCCGAAAATCCCCTGAGCTCGGCAAGAGATAAGTCCGGTAGTTCGCAGCCCTTATCCAGGCAATAGCGTACTACCTGTCCGACTATGGCATGGGCCTGACGAAAGGGGACTTTTTGTAAAACCAGGTAGTCTGCCAGATCGGTGGCGGTAAGGAAACCCTTTTGCACGGCTTCGTTTACCTTGTCCCGCTTGATCTCAATCTGTCCTAACATAGCGCTATACACGGCCAGCACATGAGTGACTGTATCTACCGTGTCAAAGAGAGATTCCTTGTCTTCCTGCATGTCCCGATTATAAGCTAAAGGCAATCCTTTCATCACGGTAAGCAGGGACAGAAGATGGCCGAAGGTACGCCCGGCTTTTCCCCTTACCAGCTCAGCGATATCCGGATTTTTCTTTTGTGGCATAATGCTGCTACCGGTGGAAAAGGCATCGCCTATCTCAACAAAGGAAAATTCGCTGCTGGACCAGAGAACAAGCTCTTCAGAAAAGCGGCTCAAATGCATGATAAGAATAGAGCAATCAGCCATGAACTCGATACCAAAGTCCCTGTCGCTTACCGCATCAATACTGTTTGCGGAGAGGGCAGGGAATCCCAGGATTTTGGCCACGTAGCTACGGTCAATGGGCAGTCCGGTGCCGGCCAGGGCAGCACTTCCCAGGGGAAGGACATTAACCCGTGCCAGACACTCAGTAAGACGCTCCTTATCCCTTTTCAACATTTCATAATATGCCAGGAGGTGATGCGCAAAGAGTACCGGCTGAGCCCTTTGCAGGTGTGTGTATCCAGGCATAATAACATCGCTGTATCGGCGGGCAAGTGCAACCAGGCTTTTTTGCAGTTTTCTTATGAGGATTATGATCTTCTGTATCTGATCTCTCAAGTAAAGCCGCATGTCAGTAACCACCTGATCGTTGCGACTCCTGGCCGTATGCAGCTTTTCCCCTGGAGGCCCGATGCGATCGACAAGGGCCTTTTCAATATGCGTGTGGATATCTTCCAATGCCGGGCTGAAGACAAAATGGCCCGCATCGATTTCTTTCTTTATGGCACGTAGACCGCGGATTATGCGTGCAGCCTCGTCCTTTGTAATTATCTTCTGCTTGGCCAGCATGCGGCAGTGGGCAATGCTGCCCTCGATATCGTAGGGATAAAGCCTGCGGTCGAAATGTATGGAGGCTGTAAAATCTTCTACCAGCTTGGATGTTTTCTGCCGGAACCGGCCCCCCCAGAGCTTTTTCTGAGCCATGTCTACGAACGTCTCTTTCTCTGCAAGGCCTGCACCTTCAGTCGCAGGCCGTTTAGGCGTATAAAACCTTCTGCATCCTTTTGTCGGTAGGCGCCATCTCCTTCAAAGGTAGCCAGCTCTTGCACATAGAGCGACTGATCAGATTTGCGTCCTACGACTGTACAGTTGCCTTTGTACAACTTAAGCCGGACTGTTCCGGTCACCGTAGTCTGAGTCTCGTCGATGGTCTTTTGCAGGAGACGCTTTTCAGGCGAAAACCAGAAACCGTAATAGATCATTTCGGCATAACGAGGTATAAGGCTATCACGGATGTGCATTACTTCCCGGTCCATGGTGATTGATTCCAGGCCCTGATGGGCGATGCGCAGGATGGTCCCGCCAGGGGTTTCGTAGACGCCGCGGGACTTCATGCCCACAAAGCGGTTCTCGACGATATCCACCCGGCCGATGCCATGCAACCCACCGAGCTCGTTCAGTCTGGTCAATAGCTCAACCGGCTTCAGAGGCACTCCATCTATAGCTACGGGATCTCCCTGGACAAAGTCAATTTCTGTGTAAGCGGCTTTTGCCGGAGCTTTTTCCGGCGATCGGGTCAGAACGAACATGTCTTTTGGCGGCTCTCGCCACGGATCCTCCAGAATGCCTCCTTCATAACTTATGTGAAGGAGGTTGCTGTCGCAACTATACGGTTTTTTCTTTGTAGTCGGGACTGGTATGCCATGCCTGCGAGCGAATTTGATCAAATCCTGGCGCGAAGTAAAATTCCACTCCCGCCATGGGGCAATGATAATCAGGCTAGGATCAAGGGCCATATAACTCAGTTCGAAACGCACCTGGTCGTTGCCCTTTCCTGTAGCTCCGTGGCTAACGGTATTCGCTTTTTCTTTTTTGGCAATCTCCACCTGGCGGCTGGCAATGAGAGGCCGGGCTAATGATGTCCCGAGTAGGTATCCGCTTTCATATACCGCGTTGGCCCGAAAGGCAGGGAAAACATGATCGCGTACGAAGGCTTCCCGCAGATCATCAATATAAACCTTTACTGCACCCGTATCCAGGGCCTTTTTCCTGAGGGCGCTCCAATCCTCTTGTTGACCGATATTGGCCACAAAGGCCACCACCGGACATTGATATGTCTCTTTGAGCCACCTCAATATAACCGAGGTATCGAGTCCCCCGGAGTAAGCCAGTATGATTTTTTCGATCTTGTCTGCCATTAACGTTCCCACCTACAATGCCAACAGTAACATTTTAAATCATTTAATCATCATGGCCAATATAGCCTTATGGACGTGCAGCTTGTTTTCGGCCTGGTCAAAGACCACCGACTGAGGCCCTTCCAGGACTTCTGCCGTTATTTCCTCGCCCCTGTGAGCAGGCAGGCAGTGGAGGACGATAGCATCGTCTTTAGCCTGGCGAAGCAGCTTACTGTTGACCTGATAGGGTTTGAATACCTCCTGACGTTCGGCAGCCTCATGCTCCTGGCCCATGCTGGCCCAGACGTCGGTATTAATAACATCAGCTTCTTTTACCGCCTCGGCCGGGTTTTTAAAAAGTAGAATGGGTTTTTGAGCCTTTTCCAGGGCCGGCTCCAATACCTTCGGCAGTGGTTCGTACCCCGGGGGGCAGGCCAGGCAAAGGGAGAACCTTAGGATAGCTGCAGCCTCAATCCAGGAATGAGCTACGTTATTCCCATCACCTACCCAGGCCACTTTTAGATTTTCTATTTTTTCTTTTTTCTCTATGATCGTCATGATGTCGCTTAGAATCTGGCAGGGGTGGTAAAGGTCTGTTAAACCGTTTATCACCGGGACCGTAGCGTGGGCGGCCAGCTCTTCGACCGTTTCCTGGGCAAATGTCCGGACCACGAATCCATTTAGATATCGAGACAGCACGCGGGCTGTATCGGCCAGTGGTTCCTGGCGGGATAACTGGGTGTCCCGGCTCGATAGGAAGGTGACATTCCCTCCAAGCTGGAACATTGCTGCCTCAAACGACACCCGGGTGCGCGTAGATGCCTTTTCAAAGATAAGCCCGATAGTCTTACCGACAAGTGGCCGGGTAGATCTCTTTTTCCTGTCTTTCTTAAAGGCCATGGCCTGAGCGATAATGGCCTGGATATCTTTCCTGGTTAGATCGTTAATACTCAGGAGATCTTTTTTCATAACCTTACCTTACATTCTTCGCTCAAGGTGCCAAGGAGCAGATCGATTTCGTCCTGTGTCACTGTAAGAGGTGGTGTAAACCGCAATATATTGCCCTGGGTACAATTTATAAGGAACCCCTTATTCAGGAGTCCGGAGACAAAACCAGTCCCTTCAACCTTCAACTCCAGACCCAGGATGAGCCCCAGCCCGCGCACTTCTTTAATGATGGAAGGGTACCTTACAGCCATCTCGTGAAGACCCTCTTTGAAGTATGTACCCATTTCCCGGCAGTGCGAAAGAAGACCGTCTGCCAGGAGGGTCTTTAGAACGACAGTGGCGGCGGCACAGGATACTGGATTGCCGCCAAAGGTTGAGGCATGCGTGCCAGGTGTAAAGGACTGAGCGATTTCTTCCCTGGCCAAAAGCGCTCCAAGGGGAAGCCCATTGGCCAGGGCCTTGGCCAGGGTCATCATATCCGGTTTTATGCCGTAATGTTCATAGGCAAATAGTTTTCCAGTACGGCCCATACCAACCTGAACTTCGTCCAGGATAAGCAGCAATCCGTGCTCATCGCACAATTTTCTTATACCCTCCAGGTATTCCGGAGGAAACAAAACGACCCCGCCTTCACCTTGAATGGGTTCCATTAAGACAGCACAGGTCTTCTCGGTGATAGCATTTTCTATGGCCTGCAGGTCGCCGGCCGGCACATGCTTGAAACCGTTGACCAGGGGCTCAAAACCTTTGTGGAATTTTTCCTGACCGGTCGCCGAGAGGGTAGCTAGCGTGCGGCCGTGGAAAGAACCCTTGAGACTGATAATTTCGTAGCGGCCTTCGCCAAAATGGTCGCGGGAATATTTTCTTGCCAGTTTAATGGCTGCTTCGTTAGCTTCTGCTCCGCTGTTACAGAAAAAGACCTTGTCCGCAAAGGAATTTTCAATGAGCAGTTCAGCCAGCTCTACCTGGGGCATGGTATAGTATAGATTTGAGACATGCACCAGGTCTTGAGCCTGGCGGCACACAGCCTCGGCTACACCCGGATGGGCATGGCCAAGGCTGCAGACAGCGATCCCGGCAACAAAGTCCAGATAAACCTTCCCATTGACGTCAAATACCCGGCATCCTTTCCCTTCTACCAGGGTAACCGGATTGCGGGCATACGTATGCATGATATAGCGGTCTGATAGACCTAACCAGTCTTTCTTGCTCACATTCATAGCTTCTCTTATGGTATAACCTGAGTACCTATTCCGCTTTGGGTAAATATTTCCAAAAGCACAGCGTGTTCAATCCGGCCGTCGATAATATGGGCCTTTTCCACGCCCTCGGCCAATGCCCGAAGGCAACAGTTTACCTTGGGAATCATTCCTCCGGAAATGGAACCATCGGCCAGCATTTCTTTGGCCCTTTGCGTGCTTATGGATGGAACCAGTGATCCATCCTTGCTTAATATCCCCGGGACATCCGTAAGCAGAATTAGCTTCGCGGCACGGAGGGCCGCGGCAACAGCGCCGGCTACAAGATCGGCATTAATATTATATGATTCGCCTTCTGGCCCCACTCCTACTGGAGCAATGACCGGTATGAATTGGCCATCTTCCAGTGTCTTAAGGACTGAGGCGTTGACAGCCGTTACTTCACCAACCATTCCCACGTCTATGATCTCCGGAGGCAGATCCTCGCCCCTTGACTGATAGACATGTATTTTTCGGGCCTGCAGGAACTGTCCGTCTTTTCCGCCCAGTCCTACCGCGCGGCCTCCGCTACGATTAATAAGGCTCACGATCTCCTTGTTGACCTTACCGCCCAGCACCATTTCTACAACGCCCATGGTCTCGCTGTCCGTTACTCGCATCCCCTGGACAAAGCTGGACTGAATGCCCATACGTTTTAAAACCTCGCCTATTTGTGGCCCGCCACCATGCACCACCACGGGGCGTATGCCTATATAGCGCATAAGAACTACGTCCTGGGCGAAGCTCCTCTTGAGATCGTCGTCGACCATAGCATGGCCGCCGTACTTTATCACTATGGTCTTTCCGTAGAAAGCCTGAATATACGGCAGGGCCTCGATCAGTACCTTGGCCTTTTCAACCCATTCTTTCATATCACCATTGCAGAAAAAGCCTGGCCTCATTGTCCTATTTTATGAAGCATCAGACTTAAAGGATAAAACGGCTGAGGTCCTCATCCTTGACGATCTCACTTAATCTATCGCGCACGTACTCAGCGGTTATGGTGAAAGACATGTGCGCCATGTCCGGGACATTAAATGATAGCTCGTCAAGAAGTCTTTCCAGGACCGTGTGCAGTCGCCGTGCACCAATATTCTCCATCCTTTGGTTAACCACAGTGGCTATGGCTGCTATTTCCTCGATGGCCTCGGGCTCAAAAATAAGTTCAAGTTTTTCTGTGGCCATGAGTGCCTGGTACTGGGTAACAAGGGCATTTTGTGGTTCCGTTAAAATGCGTATGAAATCATCTTTGCCTAAGGCTTTTAGCTCCACCCTTATCGGGAAGCGGCCCTGCAACTCAGGGATGAGATCCGACGGTTTGGTCATGTGGAAAGCACCGCTGGCGATAAAAAGGATGTGATCGGTCTTGACCATACCGTACTTGGTATTCACCGTTGTTCCTTCCACGATGGGTAATAGATCGCGCTGCACGCCGAGGCGCGATACGTCTGGTCCGTGAGTGGGTTCACGGCTGGCAATCTTATCGATTTCGTCCAGGAAGACAATGCCTGCGTGCTCAACACGTTCTACGGCCTGTGTAGTAACTGCGTCCATGTCAATCAAGCGCTGGCTCTCTTCCTGAGTCAGTATCTCCAAGGCCTCCGGCACTTTTACCTTTCGCTTCCGGGTTTTTTGGGGAAAGAGATTCCCGAGCATATCTTTCAGGTTGATATCCATTTCCTCTAGACCGGCGGCAGAAAAGACCTCAATGACTGGCACGGTCTTCTGTGACACCTCAAGATCGATGTAACGATCGTTCAGCAGTCCCTGGCGAAGCAGATTACGCAATTTCTCACGTGTTTCTGCCTTCTCGCCCACGGGCCGGGCGGGTTGCTCCGGCAAGGTGCCGGGCCTCAGAACAGGTGAAGGCTCCCGCACTGGTGGCAGAAGGATATCCAGTAATTTTTCCTCGGCAATTTCAGCTGCTTTGATTTTTACCTTCTCCCGTTCCTCTGCTTTAAGCATGTTTACCGATAATTCGGTCAGGTCGCGAATTATGGATTCTACATCTCGGCCCACGTAACCCACCTCGGTAAACTTGCTGGCTTCTATTTTTAAGAAGGGTGACTGAGTAAGTTTGGCCAGTCGCCGGGCAATTTCGGTTTTACCTACGCCGGTAGGTCCGATCATTATTATATTCTTGGGCGCAATTTCATCCCGCAGTTCTTCAGGAACCTGCTGACGCCTCCAGCGGTTTCGAAGCGCTATAGCCACTGCTCGTTTCGCATCAGACTGGCCAACGATATATTTATCCAGTTCGGCTACAATCTGCCGTGGGGTTAAGGTCTCTATATCTATCATAATTTTTCTACCAATATGCTTTCATTAGTATAAATACATACCGAAGCGGCGATACGCACTGCTTCTCTGGCAATACTTTCAGCATCGAGATTTGAAGCCGAGACAAGCGCCCGGGCCGCGGCCAGAGCATATGGGCCGCCCGCACCGATAGCCAAAAGTCCGTCGTCGGGTTCAATAACGTCGCCGGCTCCAGAAATTAAAAAGGAATGCTCTTTATCCACTGCTATCAAAAAGGCCTCTAAACGCCGCAGGATCTTATCGGTCCGCCAGTCTTTCGCTAATTCCACTACTGAACGGACAAGATTCCCGCTGTGTTTTTCGAGCTTCTGTTCCAGACGTTCAAAAAGAGTAAAAGCGTCGGCGGTGGCTCCAGCAAAGCCAGTGATAACCTTGTCCTGGTAAAGACGCCGTACTTTGCGGGCTTCGTGCTTCATGATCGTGTTGCCCAACGTGACCTGACCATCACCGGCGACAGCTATTTCTCCTTTATGGCGCACTGCCAATATCGTTGTTCCTTTGATCTGTTCTAAGGTGTTTCCCATTTCTGCGAAGTCCCCTATTTATTGCTTTTTTGCCTTCGGGTGAGCACTATCGTACACGGCCATCAATTTGTCCAGCCCGACATGAGTGTATTTCTGCGTTGTAGAGAGGCTGACATGGCCGAGCATCTCCTGCACTGAGCGCAGGTCAGCGCCCATGTCCAGGAGATGGGTAGCGAAGGTGTGCCTTAAGGCATGTGGATACACGTGCCTCATCAGGCCCGCCCTGTGAGCATATTTCTCAACCAGACGTTCTATGCTCCGGGCAGTAAGCCGAGCCCCACGGTTATTTACAAAAAGCGGCCTCCTGTCTGCTGTCTGAGCCTTTCGAGCAAGCAGGTGTCTCTTTTCCAGGTATTCCTTAAGGGCTTCCACGGCCCGAGTACCGATGGGTACGATACGTTCCTTGTCTCCCTTACCCACCACACGTGCTATGCCCAATGGGAAATCTACACTATCCATATTCATAGCCACAAGTTCACCGACGCGCAGGCCACAGGAATAAAGAATCTCCAGAATGGCCTTATCCCGCAAGCTTAGAAGGGTGTCCCCTTTTGGGGATTCTACCAGAGCAAAAACCTCGTCCACGGGCAGAAATGTAGGCAGAAATTTTTCCTGCTTAGGGCTGGACACCAGTTCGGCTGGATTGTTCTGCAAATAAGCACGTTTGACCAGGTAACGAAAAAAACTACGTATTGAGGCCAGCTTGCGGTTGATGGAAGAACGCTTGTTTTTCTTATACAGAAAGGCCAGAAAACTCCGGATGTGTAGGTGGTCTATGGCCTCTAGACTGGCTATATTACCCAGAAATGCGGCAAATTGCAAAAGGTCGCTTTCATAATTACGCCGGGTATGCAGGGAGTAGCCCTTTTCAACCTCCAGATAGGAAATAAACATGGAAATATGTTTTTTCATCAGCACTTACCCAGGATTAATAGGATAAGCTATTATAAATACACATATCCGTTATAATTTTCAATACAAAAAGCGGGAAATGAAGGCGTACGGGAAGGGCAAACCCCGGGATGCCGGGCGCGCCGTGTGGCGCACCCAGCTGGGGGGCTATTCGGCGTCAATTTTTATTTGTTTGGGCCTGGTTTTTTCCTGCTTCGGGATGACGATTTCCAGCACTCCATTTGAGAAATGCGCCCTGATCTTCTCCGGCTCTACGGTAGAGGGTAAAGCAAAGGAACGGCTAAACGGTCCATAAGCACGCTCAATCCGATGGTAGTTTTCCTGATTAACGTCTTTTTGAAATCTTCGCTCCCCGCTGAGGGAAAGGGCGTTATCCCTCATTTCCACCTGGATGTCTTCACGGGTCAGCCCGGGTAGCTCGGCCTGCAGGACTATGGCTTCGGCTGTTTCGTAAATGTCAACCGGCGGCACCCAGTTGCTCTGGATTAATTCTTCCCGGGTCTCAGTACGGCCGACAGTTTCGTCAAAAAGTCTATTCATCCTCTCCTGCAAGGACAACAAGTCCCTGAAGGGTTCCCACTTGACGGCTGGCATATTATATCCTCCTCAAACCGGCGGCCTTGAAGTGACGGGCATTTGCCCTTTCTTTTACGCCGCTTTTTTAAAAACAATTTCTCCTTTGTTGTTGGTATCTATCAGAATTGAATCGCCCTCCTTAAAGGCCCCTTCCAGCAGCTGGAGGGCGAGGCCATCCTGTATATATCTTTGTATAGCCCTTTTAAGGGGCCTTGCCCCGAAGACCGGATCAAAACCAACCTTGGCCAGGAACTCCTTGACCCGATCGGTTAGTGTAATCTTGAGATGCCGATCCGCAAGCCGTTTCTTCAAAAGCTCGGCTTGAATGTCGATGATCTTTTTCAACTGTTCCAGTGTTAGGTTATGAAAGATAATTATGTCGTCAATCCGATTCAAGAACTCCGGCCTGAAATGTCCATGTAAGGCATCCATGACCCGGCGCACCATTTCATCTCGATCCTCTTCTCCCAAATCCTGAATATACTGGCTCCCTATATTGGAGGTCATGATGATTATGGTATTTTTGAAATCTACCGTTCGTCCGTGGCCGTCCGTCATTCGCCCATCATCGAGGATCTGTAAGAGTGAATTAAAAACTTCGGGATGGGCCTTCTCAATCTCATCAAAGAGGACAACCGTGTAGGGTCGGCGGCGAACGGCTTCGGTGAGATATCCTCCTTCTTCGTAACCGACGTAGCCCGGCGGGGCACCAATAAGTCTGGCGACAGAATGTTTCTCCATGAATTCAGACATATCCAGGCGCACCATGGCCTGTTCATCGTCGAACATAAACTCGGCCAGGGCTCTAGCCAGTTCAGTCTTACCCACACCGCTTGGCCCCATAAAGATGAAGGAGCCGAGGGGGCGGTTGGGATCCTGGAGTCCGGAGCGTGCCCGGCGTACAGCGTTAGCTACGGCGTGGATGGCATCTTCCTGGCCAATCACTCGCTTATGCAAGCGTTCCTCCATGTGGATGAGCTTCTGTTTTTCGCTTTCCATCATGCGGGAAACAGGTATACCCGTCCAGCGGGAAACAACCTCTGCTATATCTTCTTCATCTACTTCTTCTTTCAGCATCTTCTGATCAGCCTGCAGGTTTTTCAGTTCCTTTTTGTGAGTTTCCAGCTGTTTCTCAAGATCCGGAAGGACGCCGTAGCGAATCTCAGCCGCTTTTGTCTCTAGCGCACTCTTGTAACGCTTGAGATTCG
>CAYSYZ010000003.1:11970-20216 GCA_964435205.1 uncultured Desulfovibrionales bacterium | reverse complement strand
TTGTTAGGTCGCCGGTTCTTTCGGCCTGGGCCTCTTTGTTTTTGGACTGTTCGATTTTTTCCTTGATGGACCGTATGTTCTGGATGACTTCTTTTTCTTTTTGCCAGTGGGCCTTCATGGCACTACTCTTTTCCCGTAACCCCGTCAGTTCCTCTTCGATCTTCTCGAGTCTTTCTTTAGAAGGCTCGTCTGACTCCTTGCGCAGGGCCTCACGTTCGATTTCAAGTTGAATAGCCCTTCTTTCCACTTCATCAATTTCAGTTGGAAGGCTGTCTATTTCAATGCGCAGTTTGGAGGCTGCTTCATCAATAAGATCGATGGCTTTATCCGGCAAGAAGCGGTCCGTTATATACCGATTGGACAGGGTGGTTGCGGCCACTATCGCCGAGTCCTTAATACGCACCCCGTGATGAACTTCGTACTTTTCTTTGAGCCCCCGGAGGATAGATATAGTGTCCTCTTCGTTGGGTTCGGTGACCAGCACCGGCTGGAACCTGCGTTCCAGGGCTGCATCCTTTTCAATGTACTTTCGGTATTCGTCGAGCGTAGTGGCTCCAATACAATGCAATTCACCCCGGGCTAGAGATGGCTTAAGCATGTTAGAGGCGTCAATAGCTCCTTCGGCTGCTCCGGCACCGACCAGAGTATGCATCTCATCAATGAACAGGATTATCTGTCCATGCTTCTCCTGGATCTCTTTCAATACGGCCTTCAAGCGGTCTTCGAACTCTCCCCGATATTTGGCGCCGGCCACAAGGGCACCCATATCCAGGGCTACCACCTGTTTGTCCTTCAGGGTCTCAGGTATGTCGCCGCTTACGATTCGCTGTGCCAGGCCTTCAACGATGGCTGTTTTGCCCACGCCGGGCTCACCAATGAGGACCGGGTTATTCTTTGTACGTCGGGAAAGGACCTGGACTACGCGGCGAATCTCTTCGTCTCGACCGATGACCGGATCGAGTTTGCCGGCACGGGCCAGGGCCGTAAGATCCCGGCTGTACCGCTGCAGGGCCTGATATTTTTCCTCCGGGTTCTGGTCTGTTATCCTTTGGCTGCCCCGTATGCTCAGCAGGGCCTGCATTATCATCTCACGGCTGATACCTTTACGCCTGAGCATCTCCGCAGTAGGCGAATCCTTTGCTTCCAGGATGGCTATAAAGAGGTGTTCCTGGCTGACGTATTCATCCTTCATTTCCTCGGCTATCTTGAATGAGCGATCCAACACGCCTTTAAGCGCCGACGAAACATAAGCTCCTTGAAAACCGACCCCTGAAACTTGTGGCAGTTTCTCTAAGTGACGATTCAGTTCGACCGCCAACTCATTCGGGTCAACGCCGGTTTTTTTCATGATGGCAGGGATAAGACCTTCCGGGAGTTCCAGGAGGACGGTCAGGAGGTGCGAGGGCTCTATCTGCTGATGCCCCTTACTTTCTGCCAGTTGCTGGGCTCCCTGTATGGCTTCCTGCGATTTTATGGTTAATTTGTCAAATCGCATCATAATTCCTCCACGTTTACTGCGGCAAAAGCTCCTATTTCAAGTTAAGCATCTTCCCGGTGACTGTCAAGGAGGGTCAAGACTTCAACAAGTCTTTGAAAACCTGTGCCTGGCGAATGTGATCCAATCCAGCATGATTGGTCAGATCAAAGTGCAGCGGGGTAATGGATATCATATTTTTGGCAAGAGCCCAGGTGTCCACACCCTTTTTTTCCTTCAAGAAGTGCGTTTCTCCGGCCTGCCAGTAATATGCATTATCCCTGGGGTCGATGCGTTTGTCAAACCGTTCGATAAAACGGGACACCCCCTGCTTGGTTAAGGCTACACCACGTATCTCTTCCGGTGGAACAGCCGGGATGTTGACATTGAGCAAGGTAGTTGGATTAAGGTTCAGCCTGAGCACCTGCCCCACAAGCTTACGCGTGAATTGAGCTGCGAAAGAGAAGTCAGGATCTCTAAAGGTATTAAGGGAGACGGCTATGGAGGGGATGCCCAGTATGGCTCCTTCAGTGGCTGCGGAGACGGTACCGGAGTAAAGGACATTTATCCCGACGTTAGCTCCCAGGTTAATGCCAGAAATCACGATATCCGGTGGTTCATCCAGCACCTCATTGATGGCGATTTTCACGCAGTCGGCAGGCGTTCCGGAAACCGCTAGGCCCAGGAAATCTTTATTCAGACGCACCTCACGGACCCGGAGAGGATTTAAGAGGGTGATGGCGTGCCCGACAGCGCTTTGCTCACTTTCCGGGGCCACCACTGAGAGCCTGTAGCGAGGCGCTAGGGCCTCATAAAGGGCATGGAGTCCTTTGGCATGTATTCCATCATCATTGGTCAGGAGAATGTGCAAGGGTATTATCCTCCAGTTTTTACTTTGCTTATGTAAATATAGGTGCTGAAAAAGAAACTTGTCAATGCTTATCTTTCCTGCTAAAAACTACAGGCGAACTTTTTCCGAGATGATTTTAAGTGACATGGAAAAGCTGGAATCAAAAAAAGGACATTTGGCGGCACTTTACTTTCCGTTTACCTACATCCAGGAAGAATTACTTAAGGCCGTACTTTTCTTTTTTGACAGGCTTGTGCTTTATCAGCCTTCGGAGTGGCAATCCTCACCTATATATCCGGAGCTGGTGAAGGCTGATCGTCTTCGCCTGCAAGTACCGATTCCGGCCGGGGCCAACCTGCCCGCCCTTAAGCAGAAGGTCAGGCACCTGCTTTCCTGGGGCGATTTTGTATTCAACTCCGGCCAACTTGGCTATTTGAAATATGTCGGGGAATCGAGAAACGCAGGCGAGGGATATGGAGAAATATTGGCGGCGCTGAGGGGGGAAGAGTCTGCTGGGCCGGCCTTTGATGATATTGCGGCGATACAACTTTTTCTCCACCTTGCTCAGGAACGCGATCAAAGAGAAGACGAAGTGTCTCGCCTGGCCCACAAGCTTGATATGCAGGAAGGTAAGCTCTGGTCGGAACTGTTGCAAGATGGCGAAAGGTTATCTCAACCTGCCGCTATCCCGGCAACGGGGGGCGAAGGACCCATCTCCGTTGCTACTCGGCTCAAGGTATGGTCGCGCCTTTTTGAAAAAGGTTTCAGTGGCGCTGAGATACCGCTTACCGATAGTCTTGCGTCCGTGGACTTACTGCCGGCCAGGGAATCCGTTTTAGAGATTAATCTGCCTGACTTCAGTGGGCAGGACCTTCCCCAGGTCCTGGAATTCCGTGAGGGAAGTAAAATATCCGGGGCTCTAGTGGCCATTAAAACCTATATCAGGCAGTTGATGGAACGATTATACAGCTCGCCCTGGGCGCCGGAAAGTGTGAAAGATCTGGAGACTGGCCGGTTACAGGAGGCGCTCGAACTACTCCGGGAAGGTGCCGGGGGAGGTAATCTATCGCCGTACCGGCTTACTCTCTTTGTCTTTCCCGGTGTTTCGACACCCGGTATGTTTTCGAAAGGCACCTTGAACGAACAAAACGGGTTTGCTTTCTTATTGTCAAAGGGTGGCGTGCATGGGAGCATTTAGCCGGCCGCGACAGAAGAAATACGAAAATATCCTCGACTATATTGGTCGCACACCCCTTGTCCCGGTCACACGAATGAATCCGTACCGGAACGTCACTATACTGGCCAAGCTTGAGATGTTTAATCCCGGCGGTTCGATAAAAGACCGCATTGCCCTTAGTATGATCGAGGCTTCGGAAAAGACCGGGGAGCTTAAAAAAGGAATGGTGGTTCTAGAGGCCACGAGCGGTAACACCGGTATCGGCCTGGCTTTGGTCAGTGCAGTTAAGTGTTACCGCTGCATGCTCTACATGTCGGAATCGGTCAGTATAGAAAGGCGCAGGATACTTGAGGCTTACGGGGCGGAAATAATTCTTACGCCGGCAAACCTGGGAACAGACGGAGCCATCGAGGAAGCCTATGCGCTCGCCCGTGAGCATCCGGATCGCTATTTCATGACCGACCAGTTTAACAATGAAAATAACTGGAGAGCTCATTACACCGACACCGGTCCGGAGATATGGGAACAGACCGGAGGCCGGGTCAGTGCCGTCGTTATCGGTCTCGGGACAACCGGCACGGCCATGGGTGTTGCCCGCTATATCCAGGAACAGAATCCTGCGGTAAAGATCATCGGTGTCGAGCCTTACCTGGATCATAAGATCCAGGGCCTGAAGAATATGAAGGAGTCCTACCGGCCCGGAATTTTTGATAAAAACAGGCTGGATGAAATTATCAATATCCATGATGAAGAGGCCTTTGCCATGGCCCGCCGCCTGGCGAAGGAAGAGGGTCTTTTTGTCGGCATGAGCTCCGGGGCCGCCGTGGCTGCGGCTGTTGATATCGCCCGGCGCATGGAAAAGGGGATTGTGGTAGCTATTTTTCCCGATGGCGGAGATCGTTATCTGAGTACGGAGCTCTTCGCCAGAAAGGTCGAAATTCCCACCGCGGGTGTCCCGGCAAAGATCAAGTTTTACAACACCCTTTCCCGGAAAAAGGAAGTTTTTGAGCCGATTGTACCGGGTAAGGTAGGCATGTACTCGTGTGGGCCCACTGCACATGACCTTGTGCACCTGGGGAATTGCCGGCGTTTTATGGCGGCTGATCTGATCAGACGCTACCTGGAGTTTAAGGGCTGCGCGGTCACTCATATAATGAATATCACGGACATAGATGACAAAACCATCCAGGGGTCCGAGCAGGCCGGGCTCCCTTTAAAAGACTTTACCGAAAAATATATTCAGCACTTCATGGAGGATATCGATACCCTCGGGGTCTTGCGGGCAACGGTCTATCCACGGGCTACCGAGCACGTGGAAGACATGGTCAGAATGACCAAAACCCTGCTGGAAAAGGGTTATGCCTACGAGAAGCATCACTCTGTCTATTTCGATCTTTCCAAGTTTCCCGGTTACGGACGCCTATCCCGCATAAAGCTGGACAAGATAAAGGTCGGGACCACGGTGGACCTAGACGAGTACGAAAAGGACAACCCCATGGATTTCACCCTCCTGAAACGGGCCACGCTGTCTGAGCTGAAAAGGGGTATTTTTTACAAGACAGAATGGGGTAATCTGCGCCCGGGCTGGCACATTGAATGTGCAGCCATGTCCCTTAAGTATCTCGGGCCGACCTTTGATATCCATACCAGCGGGACCGATCTCATCTTCCCGCATCATGAAAATGAGATCGCCATGGCCGAGACCTTTACCGGTAAAACCCTGGCCAGGTACTGGCTGCATAGTGCACTGGTCCTGGTTGGCGGCAAAAAGATGTCCCGCTCAACTGGCAATTTCATCACCCTACGCGACCTCCTGGCAAGGGAATATACCGGACGCGAGGTCCGCTTCTTCCTCCTTTCCACTCACTATCGAAAACCCCTTCATTTTTCTTACAAGAGCCTGGATGCAGCGCGAAGTTCGCTCCGGCGGCTGGATGATCTCATCCACCGGCTGAATCTTCTTACTTCCGGAGAGCCGCACCCGGAAGCGGCAACCTATGTATCGACCATGGAACGGGAGTTCACCGAGGCTATGGATGACGATCTTAACGTTGCCGGCGCCCTGGCCGCTATCTTCAACTTCATTAAGAAAATAAATCCGATCATTAGTGCCAGCCACCTGGATCGTGACCAGATCGCCTACACCCTGGCCGTGTTGAAAAAACTGGACACGGTACTCGGGGTCATGGATTTTAAAGAAGAAAAACTGGAGCCGGAGATTGTGGCACTGATTGAGAAGAGGGAAGAGGCACGCAGGAAGAAGGATTGGGTGCTTTCCGATCAGATCCGCGAACAGCTTTCCGCTCATGGTATAATGGTTGTTGATACGCCGCGAGGCCCCATCTGGCGAAAGAAATAGGAGAAAAGATATTCACCGCTGAGTACGCAAAGGGCGCAGAGAGATATGTTTTTATATCTCCGCGTTCTCTGCGAGCTTTGCGGTGAAAATAGGAGGAAACGTGGATATAGCAGAAGCCATTCGTACCCGCAAAAGTACCCGGGCTTTTCTGCCCCGGCCAGTTCCCCGGGGGGTTATGGAAAGAATCCTGGATGCTGCCCGCTGGGCTCCCTCCTGGGCCAATACGCAACCCTGGGAGTTCCTGGTAGTGGGGGGCGAGACCTTGAAAAAGATCAGCCAGGAATTTTGCCAGCGCGTAGCCCACCCTGTAAAGGATAATCCGGACATCCCCATGCCTGCAGAGTGGGATGAGCCGTATAAAAGCCGCTATATGGAGGTGGGCAAAGGCCTCTTTGCAACACTGGGCATACCCCGTGACGACAAGGCTGCCCGGGCCGCACACTATCAAAGGATGTATGCCTTTTTTGGTGCCCCGGCGGCAATCTACATCCTTATGGGGGAACGGCTCGGCCACTATTCACTTTATGACTGCGGCAGCGTAGCCCAGACCATCTGTCTCCTGGCAGAGAAAGAGGGACTTGGTACCTGCATCCTGGCTGCCGCCGTGCGCCATCCGGACATCATTCGGGCCCACATTTCCGTGCCTTCGGGCAGGAAGTTCGTTATCGGGATAGCCATCGGCTATCCGGACCCTGATTCGGCGTACAACAAATACCGGAGCAGCCGCGTACCGCTTCAGGAAATGGTGAGGTGGGAAGGCATATAAGAAAAACAAGCGGAGGATAAAAGTGGCAAGACTGGACGACCTTTTTGAGCTTGTTAAAAAAGATAAACTCTCCTATGCGGAAATATCAGATATACTGGAGAGGCTTCTCAAACTCGATTTTCCGCCTGTGGCCGTGAAATTTTTCTTTGATGAAGAAGAAATGAAGAAATATCAGCCGGACCGGATTCCGGCCCGCCCCATAACCTTCTGCGCCTTTGTCGCGGCGTCAAGGTTTTCTGGCTACACATTGGTTAGCGGGAGAGAAAAGCTTCAATGTACCAGCGCGAAGTATGTTTTTGGCTGGAAGCCATACGATGACAGGGAGGCCGACAGCCATTTGAAATATGCAAATGACCGGCAACAGGCGGAGAGATTTGTAAAGAGTAAACCACGGCTTCCAGAGGGGAAACTAAAGGGGTTCTTGACTTCGCCGCTTGAGAAGACCCCGGTTGATCCTGACGTTGTCCATTTCATCTGTACCCCGCTTCAGGCGTACCATATTCTAAACGATTACATGGGGGCCATGGATACCCATCCCTTAACCTTTACTCAAACCATAAGCTCTGCCGTATGTGGCGGCGACGTAATAGTGTATCAGACCCATAGACCGAACATGAATACCATGTGCAGCGGCAGCTATACCTCAGGAAAGACGGAGAGGGGAGAAGTAAACGTGGCCATCCCTGGCGATCAAATAGAGGCGGTGGCAAAAAGGATGCTCAAAAGGTCCACCCGGGATAAGGGGGCATCATTTCCACACACCGGAGACCAATATCCCGGCCTCGAAGTATGCAAACTACGCCCGCTGCTCGTATTTAGAGGGTGTGAAAAAGATAAATAGGGAATTATGGGGAAAATAAGCGAGGCCCAAAGGCAGAAAGTTATCCAGGCATTAAATGAGAAGGCGGCCACCTTACCGTGTCCGAGGTGTGGCAATGCCGATTTTACCCTGCTGGATGGTTATTTCAATCAAACAATCCAGACGGAACTCCAGGGAATAGTAATAGGAGGGCCGTCGATACCTTCTGTCGTCGTGGCCTGTAAGAAATGCGGTTTCTTAAGCCAGCATGCGATGAGCATTCTGGAAGAAGGCAAAAAATGAAAAAACTTGCTCAAGACTCCGCCATTATGGATGCTTTCTTCGGATGAAAGTGGTTTTTGAAGGGTAAACGATCAGACGTGAAAATTATAACCCATAAAAAAATAGATAGTGATCTTTGCGGCTCCCCTCTTGAAGTCCGCGAGGGCTTCAGCCGGGTCAGGCTTCAGACCAGTAAAATTATGGCGGCTGATGAATTTGATCTGGTGCACGGCGGTTTTATCTTTGGATTAGCAGATTATGCGGCCATGATAGCCGTGAATCATCCGAACGTAGTTCTGGGAGCGGCAGAGGTCAGGTTCGAAAAGCCGGTTAAAGTGGGCGGGGCTTTAGTCGCCGAGGCACAAGTTACAGAAACCAAAGGTAAAAAGAAAATCGTTTCCGTAAACGTGAAACGAGATAGTGAACAGGTATTTGAGGGTAAGTTTACCTGTTTCGTTTTAGAGAAGCATGTGTTAGATCAAACTTAGCCCATAGAAAAACGCGGTTCCTGAATCTGTTGGCCCCGGCAGATCGGACAT
>CAYSYZ010000003.1:0-11960 GCA_964435205.1 uncultured Desulfovibrionales bacterium | reverse complement strand
TTTACCGGGTTTGGTCAGCCGTTCCCTCTTTCTGAACTCAAACCCGCATTTTTTACACCTGGCCGGGGTTATGAGCAGGTGCTCTCCGCTTTTCTGTGTTGCCATCCGGATATGTTCAAGATGATAAAGGGCTTCTTTTTCAGGAATCCTTATCTCCGCGGATATCTCCCTGGCCGAAAGGGTCTGTCCCACAAGGAGAGAAATGATTTCATGACGTGTAGTGTCATGCTTTTCTGCCGGGATAGAGGGCTCTTTAGGCTTTGTCTTCATTTGAGCGGCAATCGGGTCAGATACCGTTTTCCTTATCAAGAACTTGAATCAGAGCAACGGGTCGGGTCGCGATACGCGGCACTGGATTAATCATTACTTATGTAGTAGATTTGCCCTGAGATGCCGGGGGACCCTTAAAGCGCATCATAGCTTTTTACAGGGAAAAAATCTAGCAGGTGTTGCGTCATGCGTGACAAAGATGAAATGCTGGAAAATATCAGGGCAAATGAAGAGATCGCCAGGAAGCTCTTTGAAATCGAGGTGGGCATCCTTTCTACGTGCAGTTTTCAAGACCTTTTCGAAAAATTGCTCCGGTTAATCGAAAAACAATTTGGAATCCCGCACGTTTGGATCTCCGTCATCAGCGATAAGGACGTCTCGCATCTTATCGAAGCGTTAGAATCGTCAGACTTGCTCAAAGAACGCCTGAACATCGTGGAAAGGAGCGTGTTCCTGGACCTCATCGAAGATGAGGGGAAACCTACTCTGGTCAACGAGAATCTGAGGCCTTTTTACGGGCTCCTTCCTGAAAACCAGAGGTACTTTGTCCGGTCTCTGGCCATCGCTCCTCTCGTGCTTGACGGCGATGTAATCGGCAGTCTGAACCTGGGTGATTATTCCGCGTCCCGTTTTCGGCCTGATATGGATACCTTTTTTCTTTCTCAGCTTGCCGTGAAGATTTCCATCTGCCTTTCCAATGTAACGGTGCGGGAAAAGCTTAAATACCTGGCCTCCAGGGACCCCCTTACCGGCCTTCTAAACCGGAGAGAAATGGACGATGTGCTGGCGCGGGAATTTAGCCGGGCTACCCGCTATGGCACTCCTTTGGCCTTGCTGTTCATCGACTGCGATGGCTTTAAGAAGATAAACGACTCTTATGGACATGACTGTGGGGATGCCGCACTTCAGCACCTGGCAGCTCAAATCCTGCAGGTCATTCGGAAAGACGATATAGCCTTCAGGTTTGCCGGGGATGAGTTTGTCATCGTTTTGCCCAATCAGACCTTAAACAGCGCACAGAAAGTCTTAGACCGGCTCCGGGCCTCTATACAAGAACATCCGGTGAAATTCGGGGATGAAGTCATTTCCCTTTCCATCAGCTGCGGAATAGCATCGACCGAAGATCCTGGAATCAAAAGTCCTGCTGCTCTTTTAAACAGAGCCGATGAACGGCTTTATGAATCCAGGAAGCAAAAAAAATCGGAAAACTGAACGGCCCCGTCCTATTATCCATATGCATTTTCAAAAACCGTTATCACGTCTGCCATGCAGCGCTTTAAATACGAAATAACCAAACATCCCGCCGAGGCCTTTAATGACCTGGTCTATTACTGCACAGAGGCTGGCGAATGCAGCCTGGACCATGTCCCCGACGAACAGACGAGAATCCTTCAAAGCATTTTGAATGAACGTGGTGGGGAGGGCTGGGAGATGATACAGGTCTCCTTTGGCCGGGATGGTTTAATAGCCTTCTGGAAGCGAAGTCTCGAAGGAAAAAAGTTGACTGGAGTAAGGGGCAGGCCTCACTTATCTATGGCTGGACCATCGCGGACCGGATATGAATGAACCCCTGTTTCAAGTCTACGGCCTGGGGCAATGCTCCCTGGACTACATCGGGAAGGTGGATACCTACCCACCGGCCGATGTAAAATGTGAGATTTACGACATGGTTATCCAGGGTGGCGGGCCGGTGGCCACGGCCCTGGTGGCCCTTGCCCGGTGGGGCGTCTCTTGTGCTTTTGCCGGGGTAGTGGGTGACGATGACTTTGCTGATGTAATCAAGGCATCACTGGATAGCGAAGGCATTGATACCGGCGGACTGCTTGTCCGTAGAGGTTTTGATTCCCAGTTTGCATTTATTGTGGCCGAATCCGGGGAGGGGAGGCGAACAATCTTCTGGCGAAGGCCTACGGGTCCTCCCCTTGGTCCCGAGGAGATCGACTACAGCATTATCCGCCAGGCCAAAGTTCTCCACACCGACGGGCTCTTTGCCGAAGCTTCTCTTGCCGCATGCCAGGCAGCCAGGGAAGCGGGCTGCCTGGTTGTCGTGGACGCAGGAACCCTCCGGGAAGGCATGCTTGACCTTGCCCGGTTAAGCGATTGCTTTCTGGCCTCTGAAACCTTTGCCAGGGCACTGGTGGGCGGTGACAAACCGCTGGAGGCCTGTTACAAGCTGGCCGAGCTAGGCTCCCGAATTGTTGGTGTAACACTGGGGCCGAGGGGTTATGTCGCTCTGGACGGGGGCACGGTTATTGAGCGGCCTGCCTATCCGGTAGAGGCGGTGGACACGACGGGCTGTGGCGACGTGTTTCATGCCGGTTTCATTTACGGTCTGATTAACAGGTGGGACGTTGACAGGTGCCTTGATTTTGCCGCCTGGGCGGCGGCCATGGTCAGCCTTAAACCAGGGGGGCGCGCCGGCATTCCAACGGCAAAACAAATTGCAGAGAAAGGCTACTCCTAAGTCAGGCGCATCTGCTGGTTCAATCCTCAATAGACGAGAACTCAATCTCCAGGGAAGTTTTCATGGGAAAGGTCATCCACAGGATCCTTTTGAAGCTCTTAAAAGTGTAAGCGAAAAGACCTGTGCCGCAGATAATAAGGTGCGGTCTGCCGGGATTGGCCATGAGAAGGGCCATATCCTTCAGCGACGGAGTGGAGCGGTAAGGGAGGAGATGCGTATGATAGGTGCCGATTATCTCTGGTTTAGCGAGGCCTAACCACTTATCTAAATTTCTGGCTATCATCTGGTAAGCCTTTACGGCAAAGCTCATGCCCGTAAAAACCCGCATTTTGAAAAAACCTTTCTCTTCCAGGAGATAGTTTTCTGTCAGATCTAAGACATAGGCCGTATCACCGTTAATATGCCCGTGCAGTAGCCCCATACGCTCTTTTCTTTCTCGCCCGGAAAGTGTGAGTTCCTCAAGAAGGGAATCATAGATCCGCACCGGGATCACCACTTTTTTTAATGGCCACACCCCTTCAGATACTCGAAGCCAGCCGTTGTTAATAAGACTTTCTACCTCAGCCATGCTTTCCCGCATGGCCTTCGGTGGGTGTTCGTCGGCTGAGGGATGGTAAAGGACGACCTGATAGGGTATCGGGCATCCGTTCGGGGCATCTGCCAGGGCCCGGGTGATATACTCAGGAAGCCTTTGCTCCCCGGAGCGATAAGTCCGTGTTAGCACCTCGGCCGGTTCTTCGCGAAAGTTTTTCTGTATCTGCAGGAGAAGCCTTTTGAATAGGGTGGACCAGGAATTCACAACCTTCTCACCATGTGTCTAGCCAGGATATGAGAGTTGCCTCAAACGTGCTTCCTTTTAAGTCTCATGGTTAATCTTATATCATACCCTTAATGTATTTTACAGTTGTGCGAGCAAAGGCAAAAAAGGGGAAGGAAAAGGGCTGGAAAGTGCCTGCCCGTCGGCTGTAAACGCAGCCAATTTGTTTTTGACAAACCAGGTGAAAGAGGGTAAGAATGGATTCACTAAAAGCCCGCGCCCATGGCTCAGTGGATAGAGCGACGGACTACGAATCCGTAGGTCGCAGGTTCGAGTCCTGCTGGGCGCACCAGGAAAGTCAAGGAGTCAGCCTGTCGTGGCTGGCTCCTTTTTTTTGGCGTCCATACAGACGTCCATCGCCCAATATTTTCTTGACAGCCTTTTGTCTTTTGCTCTAGAATCCAAAAACACTTTCCAACTAACTGATACTGCGAAAATTAAACCTTCGCTCGCTTTTTCCTTTCTTGCCTGCATCTCGTGGAGGTGCTGCCATGGCCAGGAAGCTTACCTATGAGCGTTTTTATTGGTTTCACAACCAGGTCAAAGCCGGACGCTACCCCAATGCCCGAGATTTAGCCGAAGAGTTCGAAGTCTCACCCAAGACGGCCCAACTTGATATTGAATTCATTCGTGAACGGCTGAATGCGCCCCTTGAATACTCTTATAAGGATCGAGGGTACTTTTATACGGATGGCGCCTTTGAACTACCGGCTATTTGGCTGAATGAAAAAGAGATCATCGCCCTTAGTCTGGCCCGCCGGCTGGCCGCCTCCATCCCGGACCGGAGGCTGAAGGAATCCCTGGGTAAGGTCTTAAAAAATCTCTTCCAGCACCTTTCAGACAAAATAGGTATTGAGTTTGAGGACATCGTTGAAAAGATATCGTTAAAAAACGTCGAATATTACGGTACAGACGAAGCCCTCTTTGAGAAGGTCATAAATTCTCTATTCAAAGCCCAGCTGGTAGAGATCGTCTACTACTCACCCCACCAAAAGGAGACATCTGAAAGAAAAATCCTACCCTTGCATCTTTTAAACTACATGGGCAACTGGCATCTCATCGCCTATTGCACGCTTAAGAATGCCCTGCGCACCTTCGTCCTATCCAGGATAAAAGAATATAAACCTTCGGACGGTCAAATATCACTGCCAGAGAACCTGCCCCGGATCAGGGATTATATCCGTGAGAATTTCGGGATTTTTTACGGTGGAGAGACGGTAGAGGTAACGCTTTCTTTTGCGCCTAAGGTGGCGGGATTTGTACGGGAGCAGATCTGGCACAAGAAACAGGTCATGGAAGATGGCGAATGTGGACGCCTTATCCTGAAGGTGCCCGTATCCGACCTCAGGGAGATCAAGAGAGAGGTCTTGAAATATGGGGCAGAGGTGAAAGTCCTCGCGCCGGAGGTCCTCCGGGAAGAAGTGAAGGCGGAGATAGAAAGGATGGGAAGGGTATATTAAACAGTTTGAACCGCTTGAACGGTTTAACCGGTTTAAACGGCTCCAACGGTTTGAACGGTTCCAACGGCTCAAACGGTTTAAACGGCTTGAACTATATCTTTTAAAGGAGAGACACCATGCCTGTCAAATATTTCGAAGACCTCGAAATCTGGAAATCAGCCCGGGAGTTAACCAACAAAATTTATGGAATAACCACCGATGGTACTTTTTCAAGAGATTATGGCCTGAGAGATCAGATAAGACGCGCCGCCGTTTCTGTCATGTCCAATATCGCAGAGGGATATGAGCGAGGCGGTAATCAAGAGCTGATACAATTCTTATCCATTGCCAAAGGTTCGAGCGGTGAAGTGCGGAGTCAACTTTATATAGCCATAGATCAGGGATATGTGGGTAAAGGGGAAGGTGAGCCGTTGATCGATGCCTTCAGGAAGCTTTCCATCATGCTCAACAACTTCATGGAATATCTGAAAGGAAGCCCATACAAGGGTACGAAATATAAGCAGCCAAAGCGAAAAAGCATGAAGGAAGAGCTGGAAGAGATTATGAAGAATTTAAACATCGAGAGGACTTGAACAGTTTGAACGGCTCAAACAGCTTGAACAGCTCAAACGGTTTAACCGGCTTAAACGGTTTGAACGGTTTAATTGGTTTAAACGGTTTACTTGGTAATCATTTGGGGGAGTGGGGCTGGTATAGTGCAAGATAGGCGGGAAGGCTTTGCGGGAGCGCGTTGTATTGTGGTGGATGTCGAAACAACCGGTTTGTCCCCGGGAAGTGGGGATCGGGTCATAGAAGTCGGGGCGGTGGCTATTGAGGCAGGGATCGCTCTTGCCGAATTTCACAGCCTTGTTTATGTAAAAAAGCGGGTCCCCCTGCTGGTTCAGCAGATACATGGGATAACGAATGAGATGCTCGTCGGCAAGCCGGAACCGGAAGAGGTGTTTCCACGGTTTCGGGAATTCATTGGAAACAGTATTCTGGTGGCCCATAATGCGCAATTCGACATCAGGTTTCTGCAACATGAACTTGGTCGTTTGGGGCTTGGCTTGAATAATAGATACCGCTGTACGCTGGAAATGAGCAGAAAGCGTTATCCGTGGCTCCCGAATCACAAACTGGAAACAGTATTCCGGCATCTGTTTGGCAGAACGACCGGAGAAGCGCAGGCACATCGCGCCCTCAGCGATGCCAGAATGGTGGCGAAAGTGTGGCTGGAATTGATGAAAAAATGACTGAGCCATTGCAAAGCTATTACCGCTATTGGGGCAAGACGGAGAAGGAAGGGCTTCGCTACCATCTCCTGCCGTATCACTGTCTGGACGTGGCGGCGGTGGCTAGTCAGCGAAGGTTAAGTCAGGTGGGTGATGGATAGCGTATTGACAAGACTCTGGGCGAAAACGAGTAAAAGCGATAATGCTGTGTGGCACCCTCTTATTCTCCATTTGCTGGACGTGGCTGCCAGTGCGGATGCCATTTTAGCGCGGGAGCCGGAGGCCACACGACAACGCATGGCCGAAGTGCTCGGTCTTCCGTGGGAGTCGGCCAGACCATGGCTGCTTATACTTATTGCCTGTCATGATTTGGGCAAGACTTGCCCTGGGTTTCAATTTAAGTGGGAAGGCGCAGAGGAGTTGTTATCGAAAATCGGTGTGCAGCAGCCACCAGGATTAGATACTTCAGTAAATCATGCCTACGTGAGCCAGGTCGCACTCATAGACTTATTACAAGAGCGCAACTGGTCTTTTGACCTGGCAGATTTGGCGGCAGATGCCGTCGGCTGTCATCATGGAGAGCGCGCCAACCCGACAGTCATCGATAAGCTGTCGGGCAATCGCCACGTGATGGATCAATGGTGGACCAATGCACGCCGCGATCTGTTCACCGCTGTCCTCGATGTATTTCAACCTTCGTCCGCGCCCTCAAAAACCACACTTTCCGGGCCAGATTTTACGCTTCTTTCTGGTCTCACAAGTTTTGCCGACTGGATTGGTTCCAACGAGGAATGGTTCACATTCGGCACTCCTGCTGATTGTGACGATTTACCTACATGGTGGGCACGCCGACGAGCGCAAGCTGAACGTGCCTTGGACGCCATCGGCTGGCAAGCACGAAGGCCGCTTTCGGCCTCAGAACGGTCTTTCAGTGATGTTTTTAGTAATCTTTCACCACGCCCTTTGCAACAGGCTGTCGCAGAGGCTGTGCGTGATGTGCCTGAGCCCTGTATTATCTTGGTTGAAGCTCCAATGGGCGAGGGGAAGACGGAGGCGGCATTCTATGCCCATTTGGAATTGCAGAGGCGTTTCGGGCATCGGGGCTTGTATGTGGCTCTGCCGACCAAGGCAACAGGGAATGCCATGTTCGAGAGGACGCTGGAATTCCTGCATTCTGTGAAACCTGATCGCGGTCTCGATCTGCAACTTCTGCATGGCGCGACGCTCCTGAGCAACACATTCCAGAATCTCCGGCTGTCGTCCATCCACAATCCCGATGGCCCTGGCGAGGTTCGCGCCGGTGAATGGTTCACCAGCAAAAAGCGGGCGCTTCTTTCTGAGTATGGGGTAGGTACGGTTGATCAGGCTCTGTTGACTATACTGCCGGTGCGGCATAACTTTGTGCGGCTGTGGGGACTGGCAAATCGCGTGGTTGTGTTTGACGAGATTCACGCCTATGATGCCTACACCGGGACTCTGTTGATTAATCTGCTGCGCTGGCTTTTGGCTTTGAGATCATCTGTTGTGCTCTTATCGGCAACTCTTTCGCCATCAATCCGTCGCAAACTGGCAGAAGTGGTAAATGCTGCCTTGCCCGAACAGGAGCAGGAATATCCACGGCTTTCCATCTTTCGTCCGGGCGCTATAGAGGTGGAGCAAAAACATTTCGAGACCGATTTCACGCGGCGACAGACTACCAATCTGGAAAAAATCGGGGCGGATCTTCCAGGGATCAAGGCGGCGCTCGATGAGCATTTGTCTCACGGCGGCCTGGGAATGGCCCTCGTGAATACCGTGCAGCGAGCGCAGAATTTGTACCAACTTTTTCCAGTCGGCGAGCCATTGCAGCGCGATGGAGCGCGCGTGGGCAAGCGGCTGCCTGACGGCACAGAAATATACCTCTTTCATGCCCGTTTCCCCTCCGATCGACGTCAGAAGCGGGAAGATGAAGTATTGTCCATCTTCGGCAAGAAAGACGACAGGGCGGGCAGGAAGATACTGATTGCGACACAAGTGGCAGAACAAAGCCTCGACCTGGATTTCGATCTGATCATAACGGACCTTGCGCCCGTCGATTTGATACTCCAGCGCGCTGGCCGCCTTTGGAGGCACGCACGGGGAACTCGCGCTCTTGCAGAACCATGCCTCTTGGTAGCCGGCCTTAACGGGAATGAGCCGTCAAACTTTGGAAAGCCGCTCTGGTGGAGTGAAGTGTATCACGAAGCCCTGCTGTTGCGCACCTGGTGCGTACTGAAGGATCGGCAGAGATTGACGCTGCCTGATGAAATCGATACTTTGGTGCGCGTAATTTACGAGGAACAAGTCGATATTCCGGAGTCGCTGCAAGAAAGATATAACAAGGCAATTTGTGATGCGGACGGCGAAGACATTACCGGGCGGGGACAGGCAAATTATGCGATCATCGGCTTTCCCGACGACGCATCGTGGAATCAGCCTGAAAGATTTGTTCTGTACGATGAAGATGAACCGGGTGTACATCGAACCCTTATGGCCAAGACCAGGCTCGCTGCAGACTCTATTGTCGCTATCCCGATATTTATAAAAGAGACTGTTGACCCTGCGATGGAGCCGGACTTTGATCGGGCGAAACAATGGTTCATGCGGTCGGTAAGTATTACGCGCAAAAACGTGGTAAGGCAGCTCAGGGCGCAAGGGGTGCCGGAAGGATGGAAGAAATCGTCCCTCATGCGTAACTGCTACCCGCTTCGTCTGGATGATGATGGCTGCTGGACAGTGAATGCGGCAGTACGGCTGGATGATGATTTAGGTCTGGTGTACGAATCGAAGGAGGCTGAATGAGCAGATATAACCTTATCGACGAAAAATGGATACCGGTGCGATTCACCGATGGGACACGAGACGACGTTGGTTTAGGAATACGCGAAACCCTATTACGGGCCAAAGAAATCGCAGCTATCGAAGACCCCTCTCCGCTGGTAGTAGCAGCTCTACACCGTTTCTTGCTGGCCGTATTATATCGTGCGCTGGAAGGCCCGACCGATATCAAACAGGCAGAAGCTTTGTTTATAGCGGGACTACCTCACGACAGAATCACTGCCTATCTTGAGAAATGGCGGCCTCGCTTTTGGCTGTTTGACGAGAAGTATCCGTTTGGACAGATTCCCGCATTTGAGCCGAAGACATGGCGATCATGGACCGCCCTTGCTGCCGAACATAATGCCGACAATGCTAAGGTTCTGTTCGATCATGTGAATGTAACGGAAGCAGGCACCGTCAGCGCCGCTGCGGCAGTACGATGGTTACTTGCAACTCAGACCTTTGCCGTTTCCGCAGGGAAAAGCGAACTCTCTCATACAGGTACGGCACCATCGGCAGGTTCTGTGATGGTGATACCACAGGGCAGCAATTTGTTGGATACGTTGATTTTCTGTCTTATTCATCAAAACAGAGACATCGTCGAACACGATCTTCCGATGTGGGAACGAGAGCCAGAGTCTATTGCACAACTGAAAGCTGGAATTGAACGGGTCCCGGGCGGATTTGCAGACCTATTTACTTGGAGAAGTCGTTCAATTCGTGTTAAGCGGGGTGTTGACGCTACCGTATCGGATCTGGCATTTGCATCAGGCGTCGAATGCGGGACTTCCAATATCATTGATCCTATGCTTGGGTATGCGATAGCTGAGGTAAAAAATAAGGAAACTGAGACAACAGAGAAGAAACGCATCTCAATTAGATTCGAAGATAAAGGTCTTTGGAGAGATTTCGATTCTCTTCTGCCTGATAGTTCCCATCTTGCCCCAAGGGTAATTGAAAATGCCGTCGAACTAACAAAACGGTATCGAGATAGGCGACCCAAAGGTGTTGTGGTCTTAGGACAGCGATATTATCCCCCACGCCCAAACATTGCCTATTGGAGAAAGGAATACTTCATTCTCCCCGAAGCAATTGCTGGAGATCGCTTTATCCGCTCCGATATCCGGAGATATCTCGATGCGGCGGAGGATACACAGAAGGCATTATGGTCTGCATGCGGTAATTATGCTTGCGATCTTTTGAGTCGCGGCGGCCGCAAGCCCGATGGAAAGGATGTTAAAGCGTTCATCACCCAGATGACCTGCATTCCGTGGTACTGGTCTATTCTTGAAGCCAAGTTTCACGAAATTCTTCAACATTACACTCTTGGCAGGAATCCCGACGAGATTGAACTGGAGTGGCTGGAGGCTGTGCATGGAGCGCTGAAGGATGCGTGGTCGCAGCATCGGGCCTCTGTTTCTATGGGTGATGCCTGGGCCATTCGGGCCGTGGTAAAGGCTGAAGTGCCCGTGGGACGCAAACTGAAGGAGTTGAACAACAAGATTGACGAGTTCAAGGAAAGTCTAAAAAAGGAGGAGATATGAGCGGATTTATCGATTGGCTGGAAAAAATGAACGGCAAAGATAGCAGAGTGCGGGCAGTGTTGCGACGAAGTCTTGCTTTCGATTCGGGGTGTTTTCCGTCAGCCTACCCTTATGTAGAGCCGCTCGTGAAAGATGTAGACAATTCGTGGCGGCGTGAGATGCACTATCTTGTCGCAGGTCTTTGGGCGATGCACTGGCGGGAAGGGCTTTCAGGTGTCCCAATGTCTATCGGTAAGGCAAGTGCCAGTTATCTGCGGGCAAGTGGGTCCACCAGCACGGAACGTCGTTTTATAGCTCTGCTCGATGCCGACCGCGATCAAATACCTTATCGTCTTCGCCAGATGGTGGCTCTGCTAAAGGAATACTCCATTGACTTCGATGCGTTATTGAGTGGTCTTCTGTACTGGAACGACGATCGGAAGCGTACCCAAAACCAGTGGGCACGCGACTTTTACAGGAATTGAACAACAAAATCATTAATAAGGAGAATGGCAACATGAAAACCCTGATTGAGATTCATGCATTACAGAACTTTGCTCCGTCAAACCTGAACCGTGACGACACCGGCGCACCCAAGGACGCCCTGTTCGGGGGCACCCGCCGCGCTCGTGTGTCGAGTCAGTGCCTGAAACGGTCGGTGCGGGAATACTTCAAAGAGCAGAACGAAAAGTGGGTTGCCAAACGAACGAAGCGACTGATCGATGAGCTCAAAGATAATCTGACGCCGAAGCTTAGAGATCATAAAGACTTCAACGATGAAAATCTGCTCAAGGCGCTAGAAGCTGCTGTGACAAGCCTTGGGAGCAATAAGAAAGTCAAGGTGGACAAGGAAAGGAAAACAGATGTCCTGCTTTTTCTGAGTTCAAAGGAAATCGATGCCTTAGAAGCAGTAATCACGGCATCATTCAAGGACCTTCTTAAGACCAAGGTGCTTGATGCCGTTGTATCGAGCTTGAATGAGGCAATCGATGGAGAAAACAAGTCGCGTTTGAGTGTGGATGTTGCCTTGTTCGGGCGCATGTTGGCTGTGATGCCTGAAAAGAACCAGTATGCCGCTTGTCAGGTAGCGCACGCTATCTCTACTCATGCCGTTGAACGTGAATTTGACTTTTATACTGCTGTGGATGACCTCAAGCCCGAGGACACTGCTGGTGCTGATATGATGGGGACAGTGGAATTCAACTCCGCCTGTTTCTATCGTTATGCCGTTGTGGACTGGGGAAAGCTCATCAAAAACCTGCAAGACGACAAGGAACTGGCGACAAAAGGTCTGCAAGCCTTTCTGGAAGGCTTTGTTGTTGCAGAGCCTACCGGCAAACAGAATACCTTTGCCGCTCACAATCCGCCGGAATTCGT
>CAYSYZ010000002.1:38432-49561 GCA_964435205.1 uncultured Desulfovibrionales bacterium | reverse complement strand
AGACAGACCTGGCTCTGATTAAGATCGATTCCTTCCGCGACCTCCCGTCGGTAACACTGGGTGATTCAGATGCCCTCTCCGTCGGGGATTGGGTAATAACCATCGGTAATCCTTTTGGCTTAAACCACACTGTGACCGCCGGCATTGTCAGTGCTAAAGGAAGAGTTATCGGGGCTGGTCCATATGATGACTTTATCCAGACCGATGCCTCTATCAACCCTGGCAACAGTGGAGGGCCTCTCCTGAACGTCAAGGGAGAGGTGGTGGGCATCAATACCGCTATAGTAGCTACCGGTCAGGGCATTGGCTTTGCTATACCCATTAACATAGCCAAAGAAATTATTGTCCAGCTAAAAGAAAAACGAAGGGTAGTCCGGGGATGGCTGGGAGTAGCCATCCAAAAAATGACTCCCGAACTGGCCCGTTCATTCGGCCTCAAAGAAGAGAAGGGAGCGCTGGTTGGCGATGTGTTCGTCGGAAGCCCGGCCCATGAAGCAGGCATTAAACGCGGTGACGTCATAATCGAATTCGAGGGCAAACAAATAAGCGAAATGGCCGAGTTACCGCGTATTGTGGCTAACACTCCGGTGGGGAAAAAAGTCACCATAAAAATTCTTCGCGACGGGAAAGAACAGGTTTTAACCGCCAAGATTACCGAAATGAAGGAAGAAAAACCAGCTATTGTCGAAACTGACGTAGAGAAAACAATCGGCCTGCACGTCCGGGAGATTACACCCGACATAGCCAGAGAGTTAGGCCTTGAAGATGAGACCGGTGTTGTGGTCGTAGACATTGCCCCAGGCAGCCCGGCTGACGAATCCGGGTTTAACCGGGGAGACATTATCAAAGAAATCAATCGCCGGGAAATAAGGGACCTGAAAGATTACCGGAAGGTGATGGACAAAGCGTTCAAAGAGGATTCACTCTTATTCCTTATAAACCGCGAGGACCAGACTTTCTATTTAACCATCAACCCGGGTAGATAGACATTTTTTCCGTCTTCTTTGCAAATAGTTCATGAACGATGATCGTGTTCTTTACGCACCGGCCAAGATCAATCTTTTCCTGAAGGTAACCGGCAAAAGGCCAGATGGTTATCACTGCCTTTTTACCCTGTTTCAGAAAGTAACCCTATTTGACCAGATAATTATCAGAAAAAGGGGAAAGGGAATTAGCCTGTCCTGCCCCCAGGGCATCGTACCGGAGGATGAGACAAACATCGCTTTCCAGGCAGCCGCTCTTTTTTATCAGGCTACCGACATACCGCCCGGTGTCCATCTTGAGATCCACAAGAATATCCCCGTAGCTGCCGGTCTGGGCGGTGGGAGCAGCGATGCCGCATGTGTACTGAAGGGTTTACAAAGCCTGTATGGAAATCCATGTACTGGAGACACACTACTGTCTATCGGCTGCCAGCTAGGCGCAGACGTACCCTTTTTCCTTGAGCCCTATACCATGGCCATCGGACGGGAAATCGGAAATCAACTGGAGCCCATCCCCACTCCCCCCACACTGTGGTTTGTGCTCATAAGCCCCTGTTTTGCGGTTAGTACTAAATGGGTTTATGGAAATTTAAAGTTGACAACCCGGGAAAATCCTTTTATCTTCACCCCCGGAGATGTTGCCGATATAGCAAAATTCCTTCATAATGACTTGGAAGACATAACAGCATCGCAATATCCAATTATCGATACCATGAAGGAACAGCTGCTTTCCTGTGGAGCCAGCGGTGCGGTAATGACCGGAAGTGGCCCCACAGTGTTTGGACTTTTTGGGGAGGAGGAAAAAGCCAGCCTGGCCTATGAAAGGCTAAAGTCCAATATGGACTGGGCAGTCTTTTTGGTAAAATCACTTTAGTCGTTGGGGTGTCGTCAAGCGGTAAGACACGGGTCTTTGGAACCCGCATTCGGAGGTTCGAATCCTCCCACCCCAGCCATTGTTTTGAAATCCAGCAATACCAGATATGAGATAAGGCATAGAAGATGATCAACAGACTGCAGATATTTTCCGGAAACGCCAATTTATCCCTGGCTCATGCTATATGCCGCCATCTAGACATGGAATTAGGAAAGGCCGTTGTGCGTACCTTCAGCGATGGTGAAAGTCAGGTTGAAATCGGTGAAAATGTTCGGGGCAGTGATGTCTTTTTAATTCAACCCACCTGCCCTCCTGTCAATCATAATCTAATGGAACTGCTCATTATGATTGATGCCCTGCGCCGGGCCTCCGCAAGACGGATAACTGCTGTCATCCCCTACTATGGCTATGCCCGTCAGGACAAGAAAGTTGCTCCGCGCACGCCGATAAGCGCCAAACTGGTGGCCGATATCATAACCACTGCTGGCGCCAGACGGGTTCTGGCCATGGATCTCCATGCCGGGCAGATTCAAGGTTTTTTCAGTATACCGGTGGATAATCTATTTGCAGCCCCTGTCCTCCTGAAATATATGCGTGAGCATTTTGCCAACGATCTGGTAATGGTATCTCCAGATGCCGGTGGGGTGGAAAGAACCAGGGCCTTTGCCAAACGACTTAACGCACAACTGGCCATCATTGATAAGCGCCGAGATCGTCCAAACGAGTCCCGTGTAATGAATATTGTCGGCGACGTGAAAGGTAAGAATGTAGTCATACTGGATGACATAGTTGACACGGCCGGGACCCTCTGTCACGCCGCCCACGCCCTCAAAGATCACGGGGCCAATGAGGTGCAGGCCTGTACCACACACCCGGTTCTATCGGGACCGGCAATAGAACGCATTAATGCTTCACCGATAACTAAGTTGATAGTTACAAACACCATTCCCCTCAAGCCAGAAGCAAAACAATGCCCAAAAATTGAGGTATTATCCGTAGCCGTAATCCTGGGGGAGGCAATCAGGCGCATCCATAACGAAGACTCCGTAAGTTCTTTATTTGTTTAGGAGGTTGTAATGAAAACAATTGAATTAGTAGCAGAAGTGAGAGAAATGACGGGAAAAGGTGGAGCACGCAGTCTTCGCCGTCAAGGCTATATCCCGGCCATCTTCTATGGGAAGGATACTTCTACGCAGTCCCTGACCCTGAATAGCACCGAACTTAAACGTAAGCTAAATAACGTCAGAAGCGAAAATATCATTTTTGCCCTGACTATCAAAAAGAATGGCCAGACAGAAAGCAAGATGGCCATGCTAAAGGAGATCCAAACACACCCCCTAAGACGCGAAATTATCCATACCGATTTCTATGAAATAGCTATGGATAAGAAAATAGCGATTAGGGTTCCTGTGCATATCAAGGAGCGCGCTAAAGGAGTGGAACAAGGTGGAATAATGCAGCAGGTAACGCGCGACATCGAGCTGGAATGTCTACCCGCTGATATTCCGGAGTTCGTTGAAGTTGATGTCTCCTCTCTTGGTATCGGGGAATCAATTCACGTTAAGGATGTAAACCTGCCTGAAACCCTCAGGGTATTAGAGGATGAAGGCCTTACCCTGGTGACCATAATACCGCCGGAGACTGAAGAAAAGGCTGCCGCAGCGGCAGAAGCCTTGGCTGAACCGGAAGTAATCTCGGCCAAGGGTAAAGAAACCGAATAAAAGAGTCGAATTAAAGGTGCGCTGCATTGTCGGTCTTGGTAACCCGGGCACGAAATATACAGAAACCAGGCATAATATTGGCTTCATCCTCATCGATCATTTGTCCGAGACCCTTCATATCCCAGTTAAGCAGAAGAAATGGGATAGCCTCATTGGTAGGGGGCAGATTGGCAGTAAAGAAGTCCTTCTGGCCAAGCCCCTTACCTATATGAACCGAAGTGGTTCGGCTGTCTTACAAATTGTCCAATTCTATAAAATACCCGTCCAGAATCTCCTGGTGGTCCATGATGACATGGACCTGCCCCTCGGACGCATAAAGATAGTACGAAGTGGAGGCCCGGGCGGGCATAACGGGGTGGTGTCGATCATCGAAGCCCTCGGCACACAGGAATTCCCCCGGCTTAAGGTCGGTATCGGCAGGCCCCTACCTCAGCAGAAGCCAGAACAGTACGTCCTTGAACCATTTTCCAGTCCAGAAAAACCAATCCTGGAAGAGATCATTAAAGAGGCAGAAAAGGCCTCTGAAGTCATACTGGAGCAGGGCATCGACATGGCTATGAATATGTTCAACCCTAAAAGCCCGCTCACCTCATAGCCGCACTCCGCTTCCTTTTGGCCAGACCTGGCAGGCGTGTTGAGAAACCCCCCATTTCGTAGGAAATAGCCTCAAACGTGCAGGACTCCCGCATACAAATCAGGCAGCGTATACACCGGCGGTCGTTGGGTGACTCGTAAACCTTAATATCTACGGGACAATCGCGATAGCACTGGTCACAGTGCGTGCATTTCTCTGCATGATACCTGAGCTGGAAGAGACTCACCCGGTTGAAAAAAGAATAAAATGCCCCCAGGGGGCAAACCGAGCGGCAGAAGGGACGGCTGGCCAGGATGCTCCAGATAACAAAGAGAAACAATATGGCCAGCTTAGTTAAAAAGAGATAGCCCACCATGGTACGCAGCGTCGGTTGCAGGGCTAGAAGCGGCAGTCCAGCCTCAAGAGTTCCGGCCGGGCAAATAAACTCGCAGAACCACGGGAAACCGTATCCGAAGGCATCGACCACCCAAAAGGGCAAGATAAAGACGGTGAGGCCAAGGAAGACATACGGGCCATAGCTGAGGATGCCCGGCAATTTGAATTTACGCCCCGGTATCTTAAACAAGAGATCCTGAATAAGACCAAACGGGCATATCCAACCACACGGCAACCGTCCTACCAGCCCTCCGATCATTCCCAGCCATCCCAGGACATAAAGTCCGAAATGATAGCGTGCCGCCTGCAGAGAGACACGCATGCTGGCCATAAAATTCTGGATAGCACCGAGCGGGCAGGCAGTCGTTGCTGCCGGACAGGAATGACAGTTTAAACCGGGGGCGCAAATGGACTTGAGCGGACCTTGATAGATAGCGCGGCTTATAGGGAAATACCAGTAACCATTCAGGAGAAAGGTTGAAATAACCTGAATGAAGCGCCGCAGGTATTCCCTCATCCGATTCCCATGCACTCGAGGCATACACTGGCCGCTCGCGTTACCACATCCGTAATCTCACCCGCGACAATGCCGATTAACCACAAAATAAGGGATGTAGAGATCACTACAAAAGGCGTCTTCCGCATCCGCTTCACCCCGAACCCCCCATTCCTACCATACTACCCGAAAATCACTCCAGAGATTATTTAAGCCTCGCCTGAACCGACTTTACCTTATCATCCAATCGCACCTTCTTATCCCTTCGGTCGTCAATGATAATCTGAGTCTGGACACGTTTCACACCCTTACCGAAAGGAAGTTCGTGCAATTTTGCTGCTAAGGCCAACAGTTCCGGCACATCCCCCTCGACCGTTGTCCCTATATCAGTCAACTTATACGGAAAATTTTCCTTGGCCAGCGCTCTCTGAACGTCCGCTATATAATCGCCAATACTCGTCACGCCTAACCCCAGGGGAACAATAATTAATTGCATAAGGGCCATGGTTTACTCCTCCTTTCATTGGAATTCGGATAATAACACCAGTTCCATGTTAGAACGTAACGGCCTCATTTGCAAACCTTTTTGCACTATACCGAAAGCAAAATAGCTTCACCAAACAAAAGGATTAAAAATCTGCCTATTCTGTTCTATAATGTCTATTACCTTCATTATGTCGAGAACATTAAGGAGATGACATGACCACTACGCCCAGACACTGCCCGGGATTTGAAACTTTCAAGAATTTAAGTTCGTTCATATGTAAATGTCCGAACTGCGGGGCTGAAAAAGAGATATTTTCAGATGAAGTGGATGTTAAGCATACCTGCCCGCGGTGCAAAAAGGAGATCGATTTCACCCGCTGTCAACCTCACCGCACCGGGAAGACGCCAGCATGAAAGCCGCGTCCACACCCCTTTGACTCCAGGCATCCAAATAGCTTGGAGATATAGATAAGTGCAAATGCCGCAACAAGGAGAGATACATGCAGATAACGGATAAGGCCTTTATGGAGCAAATGAAGAAAAAGATTGACAAAGAACTCAGAGAACGTGAAATACAGGCTACTGAATATTGGTTAGGTGAACTTACAAAACTCTACGAAAAAAGACACCAGCAGATGGCTGATCTTCAAGTCGGCATACAAAATCTTGCCAACAAAATGCGTACCCGCCTCAAGGCCCTGAAAAAAGGCGCCGACTGATTGTGCCTTAAACTACAAATTGGGCAGATGGCCACACAAATTCATCTGGGAACATCCTGGCCAGTCTTGTTTTCAGGTAGGCATGTATTTCGTCAGACGTAGTCAGTCGCAACAGATCATTCACCATTTCCCTGGCCTTTTCCATGGTGAACATGCGAATAATACGTTTGGCCTGCGGAACGGACAGCGGATTCATACTCAGTTCATCCAGCTCCAGGCCCAGTAAGACTGGCATATAAGTGGCCTCACCGGCCATCTCTCCGCACATTGCCACTTCGATGCCGCTACGGTGTCCGGCTTCTACAACCTGCCTTATCATCCTTAGCACGCCAGGATGAAGGGGTTCGTAGAGGTGAGCAACGTGCTCATTTATCCGATCTATAGCCAGAGAATATTGAATAAGGTCATTCGTTCCAATACTGAAAAAGTCCACTTCCTCAGCCAGTATATCAGCCATGGCTACCGCAGTCGGGACTTCGATCATTGCACCAATCTTGACCGACCCTTTATGAGGCAATCCTTCCCGGCACAATTCTTCGCAGGCTTCCTCCATGACACGTTTTGCCTCTATCACTTCCTGCTTACCCGAAATCATGGGGAACATGATACGCAGGTCGCCAAAATAACTGGCCCTCAATATGGCGCGCAATTGCACCTTGAAGATGTTCTTTTCCCTCAGGCAAAAACGAATCGCCCGAAGCCCAAGCGCAGGGTTTAACTCCTCTGCCCACTTTATGGACGAAGCAAACTTGTCCCCTCCTATGTCCAGCGTACGTATGGTCACCGGGTTGGGAGCGATACGCTCCACTACCTCCCGGTAAGTATTGAAAAGGACCTCCTCTTCAGGCAACTCATCCCGATTAAGGTACAAAAACTCTGTACGCAGCAACCCTATACCTTCAGCACCATACTCAATAACCGATGGCAGTTCTTCTACAAATTCAACATTAGCCTTTATCTTGATACGGCAGCCATCAATAGTTTCCGCCCAAAGGTGACTGTATTTAATGGTCTGGATCCGGTAATCGTCATACTTCTTTTGTTTTCTCCTGTATTCCTGAATCGTTTCTTCAGTGGGATTGATAATCACAGTACCGGTTACACCATCGACAATCAGATAATTGCCGCTAGAAACCACACTGGTTATTGTCTCCAGTGCGACGACGGCCGGTATACCAAGGGAGCGGGCGATTATTGCGCTATGAGAAGTCCTCCCGCCCATGTCCGTCAGGAAAGCCATAACACTTTCCGGCTTCATTTGAGTAGTATCCGCTGGAGAAAGGTCGTGAGCCACTATTATTACATCCTCTTTTATATCGGCGAGACTTTCTATCGGACGTCCGGTCAAGACCCTTAATAAGGTCTCGGTAACAAACTCTACGTCGTGAAAACGGTTGCGGATGTACTCGTCCTTGATACGCTCGAAGATGGCCTGGCTTTTTTTCAGCGACTTTTTAAGCGCCCATTCAGCATTAATTCTCTCCTCAGCAATGATTTGCAACGTTTGGTCATGAAGCATCTTATCTTTCAGGATAAGGAGGTGACTATCTATTATCGAGCAGTGTTCTTTCAATTCTTCCGGTATTTCTTTTTTGACGGCCAAGAAGTCCAGTCGAGCCTGCTCCACTGCCTGCTCAAAACGCATTCTCTCTGCTGCCACCTGCTCATCACCGGTCAGATGCTCATAAACCACCTTAATCTTACTGCGGTCTATGTGAAGGGCCCTGCCCATGGCCACTCCCGGAGAGACAGCGATGCCCTTTAATGTTCGTTCTCGCTCCACTATTCTTCCCCAAACTTGTTATTTATCAGATTTTCGAGTGCCCTGAGGGCCTCTGGAGCATCTTCTCCCGCGGCCTTAATTTCAACCTCAGCACCCTTTACACAGGCCAGTGTTAAAATATCCAGTATGCTCTTGCCATCGACGTCCACACCATTCTTCGACAGCCACACCTCGCATTTAAAACAAGACGCTGTCTGCACAAACCTAGCCGCAGCCCGAGCATGGAGTCCGAGATTATTCTGGATGGTACACACCTTACTGATTTTTGGAGTAGTCATTACCTGGCACTTATAGCTTCGAGTTATTAGTTATTAGTTATTAGTCATTGGCCGCCCAAATAACGAATAACGATTAACATCGAGTTTCAAACTCGCAACCCGCAACTCATCACCCATCACTCATCACTATCTTTAGCCCCAGCCGATAAACCTCTGTCCGGGAAACGCCCAGATCCTTGGCCACCTTGCGGACAATGCTGCTTAGTTTTAAATCGGTATTATCCCGATACCACCGGATAGCCTTAAGCACCGTATCCTCATCGGGTATAAGCTGACTTTTTGTGCCTTCGAACACCAGCGTAATTTCTCCACGGATATCCTTTCCTTCTAAATCGGCCAGGACCTCGCTGATCGCACTCCATTTTAGTTCCTCGAACACCTTGGTCAGTTCTCTGGCCAGGAGCATCCTTCTATCTCCCAACTCATTCAGAATCTCCCGGAGGGTAGCTATCACCCGCCTGGGCGATTCATAAATTACAAAGGTCTTATCCTCGTGCCGAAGTTTTTCCAAAAGAGCCTTACGCTTTGATGCTTGTCGCGGCAAAAAACCGAAGAAAGAAAAATAATCGGCTGGCAAACCGGAAACGCTCAGGGCCGTAATAACCGCCGAAACCCCTGGGATAGGAATAACCTTGATACCATTTTCCAGGGCCAGACGGGTCACATAGCAACCTGGATCGGAGATCCCGGGGGTCCCGGCATCCGTAACCAAAGCCGCTCTAAGACCCAGCCGCAGCTTCTCCAGCAATTTTTCCCCTTTTTCGACCTCATTATGTTCATGGCAGCTCATGAGGGAGGTATGAATCTGGTAATAAGAAAGAAGCTTGCGCGTCCTCCGGGTGTCTTCGGCTAATATTATATCCACTTCTTTTAGTGTCTTCAAAGCTCGCAGGGTAATATCTTCGAGATTACCGATGGGAGTTGAAACTACGTACAATATACCCCTAGCAGGCGATTCCATCTGTAGAATTCAAATTTCTAGGATAGCAATTAAGAATAATACCAGAAATTTAATTAGACCGGGCTGAAAAAGCAAGCGAAAAGGGGCCACCTAAAAAAGCCTTTGACCTATCGGCCAAACTGGATAAATGTCTTTTCTCCTGGCTATTCCCTTCTCATGAACTTACGAGCGGCGACCATGTTTATTCCGGCATCCCGGTAGATGCAAAAAACCCGGCAATCTTCGCCTTGTCCTCATCCGTAATCGGCTTGACATCAATTTCTACGCCAAAGGGGCGCAAAGTGGGCTGAATATCTCTGGGCACACTCTCGGCGATAGAAACGACATCTGCAGCCGTAATGGCCAGGTGTTTCAGGAGCTTCGGCTTGACCAACGGAATGTATCTGTCGCCACTGAACCCGAGGGAAAGAAATTTCGCCAGCCAATCGCCCAAGAAAATTACAGCTTCCAGGCGCACCCCTTTATCCCCAGAGGCTGCAGATGCGGCAAGCGGATCGTGGTGATTCTGTATGGCGGCTATTAATGGTGGCGGTAGCTTCCAGTGTTGACCTAGCCATGCGCCAATTGTAGCATGTGAAATACCCAGCATCTTTTTTTCCACGTCAGCAAGGACCTGATCGTTTTTCCGTGCCAGGTGCAGTGCATGGTCAAATCTTTCCGGGAACACATCATTCAACAGGTTCTTCCCGATATCGTGCAGCAACCCGGCCACAAAAGCCTCTTCCGGGACAGCATAGCGCGCGCTCTCGGCTATTTTGCGGCCACAGAGCCCCACACTTAGACAATGTATCCAAAGATCACCCTGGTCAAGACCAAACGACCTTTTCTTACCACTAAAAAAAGCATCATTGATCGGCAAACTCAGGGTCAAGCTTTTTATTTCCTTGAGCCCCAGTAGACTTACGGCATGCGACACGGTTGATATTGCACCTTTGAATCCATAATAGGCGGAATTAACGGTCTTCAATATTGCGCCGGTCAGCGACGGATCGTTCAAAATCACCTTGGTCAGGTCTGCCAGGGAGGAATTTGGATTCTCAATCACCCGCAGAACTTGATTAATTACCATCGGGAATGGAGGTAACTGCTCAATCTGCTGGGAAATAAGCTTGAGTACACTGGGGTCTAGTGCATCGCCCCCTTCGGTAACCTCCTCGATATCTAATTCCCACACTTCGTCTTTGCCACTCAAGCCCTTCACCTCCCGGTTTATGCGGAAGCCCTACCGATCAAAACCACGAATTCCCTCAATAACTCCTGATTTACTTGAGAGTGCATCTCATTCTGCAATATCTCGAGGGCCGGAAACGCCCGAAACGCATTCTTATAGCATCGATTTGTGGTCAAGGCATCAAATACATCTACTATGCAGGTTATCTGCGAATATATATCGATCTCGTCGCCAGTCAGGCCACGGGGATAACCACTGCCGTTACACTTCTCATGGTGATTCAGAATAATGTTGGCGGCTACTGGAGGCACTGGCGAATTATCCTGCACCATTTTTAATCCCAGCTCAGGATGTTTCTTAATCTCTTCGAATTCTTCCGGGGTAAGTTGTCCCGTCTTATTTAGAATGGAAATATCTATCCGACTTTTTCCTATATCGTGAAGTAGCGCTCCCTTTCCAACGAGTATCATAGTATGTTTATCGCACAGCTTCAAAGCCCTGATCAGGGCTACCACAAAAGTACAGACATTTACACTATGTGTATGCGTATAATAATCGTAAGACATGAGCTTGAAAAGATTTCGAAAGATTTCCTCATCACTTAAAATGAAGGCTACGTGTTGGGCAGCGGCTTCCTTGCAGATCTCTATATTCTCCATCCGCGGATCTTCTAAGACATCCCTTACT
>CAYSYZ010000002.1:17580-38422 GCA_964435205.1 uncultured Desulfovibrionales bacterium | reverse complement strand
AAAATTATAAACTATGCCTGCCTTCTTCAAAGATTCCACATCTTTATCTTCTACCACCCGCCGAAGCTCACGGACCATGTACTGCAATTGTTTATGTTTATCAGCCCTCTTGATGAAAAATGTTTCAACGCCGCTAGCACTCAGACGTGCCAGCCGTTCCGGGGACAAGAAGAGATTGGCCTCACGATAGAGCACGAAATTGTTTTTACCGTCACCCTGCCGTAAGTATATATCAAAACTGGTAGTACTTCCTTGCATCAGGGTTAAAACAGGAATAGGGATAAAAGATTCTTCTTTCCCTTGATCCTGAGTGGAAGACAAAGATTCCTGCACGTCAGGCCTCTACTGCCAATTTTATAATTATATTCTTCGGCACATTTTAGCAAAATCTTCAACTCTAGCAACTAAAGTTTCTATTTGATGCTGCCGATAACAAGGTGTAAGCGTTCCAAGGGATAGATATGGACATAGCGACTATTATCGGGTTAGTTCTGGGCATAGGGTCCGTAGCCGGCGGGCAGATACTTGAAGGCGGTTCTCTACACTCTATCACCCAATTCACGGCGGCAGCCATCGTTTTTGGGGGAACATTGGGTGCTGTATTTCTCAGTTTTCCCCTAAAAAATCTTATGGGGGCCATAAAAGGCGTCGGCATCATACTGACTGAACCCAAAGAAGACCCTCATCAAATCATCACCCGTATAACCGGCTATGCTCACAAGGCCCGTAGGGAAGGGATCCTGTCTCTGGAACGGGATGTAGACAATGTAGAAGATCCTTTTCTAAAAAAGGCCCTCATGCTAGCGATCGATGGCATTGAACCAAAGTCCATTCGCGACACCATGGAAACAGAATTAGAGTACATAGAAGAATATGGCTCTATTGCTGGCAAGATATTCGAGGCCGCAGGTGGATATGCGCCAACCATTGGTATACTGGGAGCCGTTTTGGGGCTTATTCATGTTATGGAGAATCTCAGCGACCCCAGCAAGCTGGGGTCGGGGATTGCCACTGCCTTCGTGGCCACCGTTTACGGCGTCGGTTCAGCCAATCTGATATTCCTGCCCATCGGTACCAAACTAAAGCTGCGGAACCGAAACGCCGTAATCGTCAAGGAAATGATGCTGGAAGGAGTAGTTGCTGTCTCTATCGGTGAGAATCCTCGCATTATCGAAGACAAGCTAAAATCTTTTCTATCTGAAACAAGTAAACAGAAGCCACTGCCTACGGCACCGCGCGAGAGGCCCTGATCGTGGGTAAAAGAAAGAAAAAAGAAGAAGAGCACCTCAATCACGAAAGATGGCTGGTGTCCTATGCGGACTTCATCACACTTATGTTCGCTTTTTTTGTCACCATGTATGCGTCATCTCGCGTAGATAGCCAGAAGATGGGGTATGTTATGGACTCCATCCAGAAGGCTTTTGGAGCTATCCCGATTTCAGAAGTAAGTGGGGGTGAAAGAAGCCTGTTAAATAATATGAGCGCCCCTGCTAACCCCAGTCTCATAAGCGATAAGGGATCTGGAACCGAAGAGTCCGCAATGAAGGAAGCGGCCGAAGAGATAAAAAAATCTCTCGAGGCCAAGGGTAACGGGGCAGGTGAGGCGGTTAGCATTACCATCAATGAACGTGGAATGACCATCAGCATCGCTGACAAAGTGTTTTTTAATACGGGGCAGGCTATCATACGTGAAGATGTAAAACCTATCCTGGGCGACATAGCCCAGACCCTCTTAAAACTACCCAACCATATCCGTATCGAAGGGCACACAGACAATGTGCCTATAAACACACCCCAATTCCCTTCTAACTGGGAGTTATCAGCCGTCCGCGCGACATCAATAATCCGATATTTTTTGACCCACTACCCATTTGACCCCAAGAAACTATCCGCAGCCGGATATGGTGAATATCGACCTATTGCCTCAAATAGCAGCGAAGAAGATAGAGCAAAGAATAGGCGGGTGGATTTGGTAATCCTGCGCTCAAAAACTGAAAAAGAGGAAGAACCGCGCTAGACGTCTTAATTCCCTGGGTGCTATTCTCTGCAGCCATCTAAAACCGCCTCCACAGTCTCCGTAAACTTGGCGATGTTAAAGGGCTTGGTGAGATAGGGGTTTTTTGTTTTCTCCAGGAAGGCGTGTACTTCGTTGTCAAAAGTAATACCGGTAGCAAAGATTATTTTCCGCTTATATGAAGGTCTATGCGCCTCAATCCATTTAAACAATTCTATGCCATCCATACCAGGCATTTTTATATCGGAAATGATTAGATCAAATTCCCTATTAGCCAGCATCTCCACTGCCTGGGATCCATTTGAAACCGTAGCTACATCATATTTATCCTGCAGAAGTTCATCCAGGAGACCGGTAATGCTCTCCTCATCGTCGATGATTAGGATGGCGCCCCGAACTTTATGTTCCCTGCTCGCACCAGACAATGGTTTGTCTTGACCATCGCTGGATTCTAACTTGACTAGGGGCAACCTGATCTGAAAGGTCTTGATCCCCTGCTCGTCTGTTACCTGTATCTCGCCTCCATGCTCCTGCACAATGCCATGACAAAGACTCAGCCCTAAACCCGTTCCCCTGCCTTCGGCCTTAGTGGTAAAGAACGGATCAAAAATTACGGGCAGGACCTCCGGTGATATGCTGACCCCAGTATCTGAGACCTGTACCAGAATATTTTCGCCCTCACGTAGCGAGCGAATGATTAATTGGCCGCCTATCCCCTCCATGGACTCAAAGGCATTTTTAATTATGTTCAGGAAGACCTGCTCCATTTGATAAAAATCAGCATAGAGTAAGGGCAGATCAGGACTGAGATCCACTTTTAAGGTAATGTTATCGTCCTTAAACTGATACTGGAGCAAATTGAGCGTATTGTTGACCACCTCATTGATGTCAATATATTTCCTCTGCGGTTTTTCCTGACGGGCAAAAAGAAGCAGTGAGTCAACGACCTTCTTCGCACCCATGGCTGAGTTGGCAATAACCTCGATCCGCCGCCGATCCTGTGCATCCAGCGCCGAACCCTCCATAAGCTCAGCATAGGCCAAAATAGGTGTGAGTTTATTGTTTAATTCGTGGGCAATGCCCGCGATAAGTCCTCCCAGGGATGCCAGTTTTTCCGCACGTATTATCTTATCCCATAACGCTTTTCTTTCCCTGATGTCTCGACATATCCCCACGAGCGATGGCTGATCATCCTTATACGTCCGCGTTACCCGAATTTCTACGGGGACATCTGCACCCTCTCTGCTTTTTAAATGAAACTCCCCCAGAGCAGAATGTTCGTTATCATTCAACACTAATTGTTCAAACCTTGGATAAGCCTTTGAGCTCAGAAAATGCGATGCATCGCGCCCCATTATATCTTCGGGCTCATAATCCAACATCCTCGCAAACGTCTTGTTCACATAGACCAGTTTTTTGTCCTTTAAAACAAAAAAACCATCGTTGATTTCATCCACGAGCAATTTATATTCTTCTTCACTGTTTCTTACCTTCTCGCAAAGTCTGACTCGGTCTAACGCCCTCTCTACCGTTAATCTCATAACGTCAAAATTGAAAGGTTTTACTATGTAGTCATAGGCACCGCGGCGCATGGCCTCCACAGCCGAGTCGACGGAGGCGTACCCGGTCATGGCTATGACCAGCGTTTCGGGACAATATTTGACTACGTACTCCATCACTTCAAAACCGGTCAATTGGGGAGTTACCAAATCAGTAACAACCACGGCATAATGGTTTTTCTTTAGGCATTCTATACCGTTCTGACAGCTATCTGCAGTTTCAATCTCATATCCTTCGGCAGAAAGAAGCGTCCTCAGGCTATCACGCATCCGTTTTTCATCATCGATAATCAAAATCCTCGGAACGGGCATCCGTACTCCTCCGTGAGTGTTACTCCATACACCGGATCAAAAATCCTCACATATACATATCAACCGGCAGGAAGGAGAATGGTGAAAGTCGTACCCTTCCCCACCGTGCTGTCCAACGTGATGTCGCCACCGAACAACTTGATGATGCCATAGGAAACCGAAAGGCCGAGCCCGGAGTTAGACAAACCCTTAGTGCTGTAGAAAGGTTCGAATATATGTTCTCGAACGTCTTCAGGGATGCCGACTCCTGTATCCGCCACCTCAATAGCCACCACGTTGGTTCCATCTTTTTTTCTCGTGCTCGTAGCCAACCGGATCGCGCCTCCGCCCGGCATACTCTCACCGGCATTCTTGATCAGGTTAATAAAGACCTGCTTTAACTTATCGGGGTCTACATTAGCATAAGCCGGACTCTCTGACAAATCCAAAACCATGTTGATACCGTGTTTCTGATAAGGCTCACTCATAACCCTGGCCAGGTCTTGAAGGAGACTATTGACGTCCACAAGCTGCAGATTGACCGCATCAGCCCGGGAAAAATCCAGCAACTGCTGAACTATAGAAGCAATACGGGTTATTTCCTCATCTATGATGCGTATCGACTCTCTCTGGGGGTCGTCTTTGGCCATCTTGGTGGCCATAATTTGTAAATAGTTACGTATTATGCCCAGCGGATTATTCACCTCATGAGCAACCTTGCGGGCAACACGCCCTGTAGCTGCGAGACGCTCTGCACGCAGGAGCTGGGCCTGACTTTCTTCCAACGCGCGGGCCTTTTCCTTCACCCGTTCCTCTAGCGTAGCCGAATAATTACGCATGGCCTCTTCAGCCCGGATACGTTCGGTTACATCTTCCATCAGGATCAAGAAACCTTTTAGCTGACTCCCATCGTGCAAAGGTACCCCTTTCCCGCATAGCCAGTAGGTCTTGCCGGATGGGGCACAGTATTTAAAGGCGGGTATCTCCTGAAAGCGCCCCGAAAGAAGGGGAGTAAATTTTTCCCTCAAAACATCTGCCTGCAAATCGAAGACCTCACAAATATGATAACCGATCACCTTTTTTTCTGCTGGTATTTCCAGGATTCTTTTTGCTGCAGGATTGAAACGTGTAATTCTGCCTTCCTCGTCCAGAGAAATAAGACCGACCGGGGCATGATGCACTATGGTCTTATTGATCTGATCTAGCTCAAACAACTGTTCCCGGAGGCGGTGCGCCCTTAAGGCACTGGAGACATGAACAGCAAAAACGTCCAGTAAAGTCTCCTGTGATTTCTCCCACGTCTCACTGATATCCAGGGCCAGTACACCTAAAATTTCTTCACCGTAGGCCAGTGGAACGACTATAAAATCTCCTGTCTTAAAAAGATTCCCGATCTGCTCATCTGTGATGGTGGGTGAATGGTCGCTTAAAAACTCTCTGGAGTACAGGATACGTTTGGAGGTCAAGGCCTCCTGCCAGATGCTCCCGTGCTCATCCAGCGGGATGATTATCCGCCCGGCAATATCGTTCTGTTTGGTACCGAAGGCCTTCTTACCCGCCAGTCTGTGCTTATCATGGTCTGCCAACAGGAGAACAGCGGATTCAAATGAAAACAGGATGGAAAGGGCCTCAAAGATAATATCAATAGCCTCTTCACGATCTCTTGCCGTAAGGAGTGCCCGTAACATCCCCAATAGAAGCGAAACATCCTTGATAGCCGCACATATTTCTTTCTGTTTCTTCCCGGAAAGATCATCTAAATGTCTACAAATTGCCGATGAAGAGGACAAGAGGCTCGGGATCTCGACAGCAATCCCCATACACTCGGCAAGCTGCCTGACATCTTTGGCCAGCTTCTCCTTTAATTCATCGATATACCATGCCGGAATGCCGACTAAATCACCTAGTAGCTCTATCTCTTCCTCAAGTTCATCGGGAGTTTCAAACAAGGCATGGGATAGCACATTGGCCAAATAGGTTATTTTGGCCAAAGGCAGGGCGGTTAGTATCCTATCACGATGCTGGTGATGATAACGAACAGCATCCGCCAGGAATGGTTGAAGGCCCCATGAATCCAGAAGCCACCCACCAACGTCGGCGTGATTGGTCCCAAAGAAGCCCTCTTCAACACTAATCAGGTCTGCTCCTTCTCGATGCTTTTTGACAACCATTTCATAGTCACTTGTAAAATTCGTATATAGGACTAACTTGCCTATGTCATGGAGCAGCCCGGCCACAAAAGCCTCTTCGCTGCTGTCATAACCAAGCTCTTCTGACAGATGCTTATTGGTAAGAGCACAGGCCAGAGAGTGCCACCAAAATCTCTCGACACCAAAGATGCCGCCTGGCTTTACACCATGAAATGTCTGGAAAACAGAAGCAGTCAAACCGATGTTCTGAACAGCCCTGAGGCCAAGGACAACGATAGCTTGTGAGGGCGTGGTAATCTTTCTACTCAAGGCATAAAGGGGAGAGTTTACAACCTTCAGTATGTGGCCGGTGAGAGATGGATCTCTCTGGATTATTTTGGCTATATCACTTATAGAGTTTTTTTCGCTCAAAGTGGCCTGCATGAGTTGGGCCACAACATGAGGCAGCGGTGGTAAGCGCTTAGAAGACTTGATCCGTCTGTAGATTTCTCCTTTCAATATTTAAACTCACTTAAAGACCTAGTTCAGCCAATAACCTATCTATATCCGCTTGGCTTCCCATCTCTTTCGATGCCCTTAAGGTAGTATCCACCTTGGCTTCAGCCTCGGAGATAATTTGATCTGCGTCCCTATCCGGATTGGCCTCTTTCTCCTTCATCTTCACGCCTGCAGAAATCAACAAGCGTAGCACTTCATTTTCCATGAAGGACAAAAATCCTATAACCTTATTGATGCGCTGGCCGGTAATATCCTGAAAGCTCAAGGCCGTCATAACTTCCATGTAGTCATTTTCCACCTCTTTATTTATAGCCTTGAGCTCAACAATAACACCGTTATTAGAGCCGCTCGCCGCCTTGTCAAGAAGACTCCCGATCTTCTCTTGTAATGCGATGTTCTTCTCTACGATGTCCAATATCCTAGTGGCGGCCGCTTCTGTAGACTTAAAGATATAATCCAGCTGATCTGAAGCCTCTGACAACATCTTCCCAGCCTTCTCCGTATCCGGAAGCTCCAAGGATTCTAGATCCCCGGCTGACTTTTTGAATTCAGATATGTCTCTGAACAGTCCGGCTATCCCACCGTGCAATTCCTCGCTCACGCACTTATAAAATCGACCCTCGTTTATAGCCTTGTAAAGGGCCTTGCTAATTTCTGCCTCCAGCGTTGAGCGCAAGTTATCCTGCAACGAATTGACCACGTATTCGCCAACGCGCCGGACCAGTTCATCGATGGTTTTTTCATCTGAAAGCTTCATATTCCTGACATGTCCTCCTTATAAGGAAAGTAAACTACAATCCGGGTCATCCCCGGCTTGCTTTCGATTTTGAACTTCGCCTCCAGAGGCTCCAGTATCTTCTTGGTCAAGAACAAACCAAGACCGGGATGAGGGTGAGGTTTAGTCGTATAGAACGGGGTGAAAAGCTTCTCTTTGTCTAAAGGATGTATCCCGCAACCGGTGTCCTGGACAGAGACAAAGACGCTGCCGTCATCCAAACCAGTTTCAACGATAATCTCTCGCTCCTCTGTATCCACCAACGCCTCTATTGCGTTTTGAAGAATGTGATTCAGGGCCTGGCTCAACTCCAGGTAAGAGACATTAATCGGCGGCAAAGGCTCTCTTAGGTTTAAGGTCTTTTTTATTCTATGCTTAAAAAAGAGGTCTGCATGCAACAAGGCGACCTCATTCCTTATAACCTCGTTGAGATCCACCGTACTGGTACCGGCATCCTGGCCATCGCTGCACCGTCTGACGATTAGATCGGTCAGACCTTGTAAGCGCTCTAGCTCATCTTCCAATTGCCCGATTTTCTTAGCGCACGTTTCCCGCTTGCCCTCAAGGTCCTTTAAAAGTTTTCCACCCTCGCCGGAGGACGAGGGCAAGGTGTCCAAACTAGCCAGGATCTTTTGCTCTTCGGCCATGATCTTTTTTAACAATTCAACCTGAATTTGTAGGACCTGCAAAGGACCGTTCATATTATGGATGACGCCCTTCATCAAACGACCAACGCTCGACATATAATGCTGCCGAATCAATTCATTTATTAACTTTTCTTCCAAGGTCGCTCCGTTCTCCTGTCCTCTTCCCCTGACCACCGATCTCCCCGTCTTGTCGGCTCGAGAAGTAGAAAGCACAATTGTGTCACTCCTTCCTACTCCGCAAAAGCTCTCTTTGTTTTTCGAACGTCAGCTGAATCAACTTCTCTCTCACCGCGTCCTCTATTTGTATGAACTCAACTGCAATTTCCCAGCACGCAGCAGCTTCTCCGCTTTTCTCCAGAGGAATTACACGCCGGACCTGCCCATAGATGTCATCAATAACATAGGGAAAAAAGGGCACCATAACGCAAAGGTCCAGACACATCCCCGGAGAAATCGGCTGATAAGTCATCATCCGCAATCCCGCACCACTTAACTCCACCACAACATCTTTCCGCTCGTATTCTCTCTTTTCCACTCCACCCATAATCAGGCCTATTAAGTAATCCAATTTGTTGTTAATAACCTCCAAACGCGTCCGGATGTCGTAGTCGCTCTCTTCGCGCCGAGAACCGGACGTAGCTGGGGATGTGAACGGCAGAATCTTATCCCGGCCTGGCCGTGGATCGGTTTTTCTCCTTTCACGTAGTTTCGCGTATTCTTCTGAATTGAGAACAGTATATTGCACCGGTAGATTAACCTCTGTACGGGCGAATTCTCTCTTTTCCATCAGCTCTTTTTCGCTTGCTGGCGATTTACTATTTCCCATACCGCGTTTCAGCTGCACTTATCATGCCAGATAAACCAATATGGTACTTATATCACATAGATGCCCTATCGCGCCACACATATCTTGATATACCCGGCTCACGACATCCGTAAACAAATCCATACGCAAGGGAGTGGAGTCAAAAACAAGCTACATCGTCAAACGATTGACATATGACGTTTAGCTGTTTTTCTGACCCCCTTTCCCGAATTCTCCGACTCTAAAACGCTGACCAGGGCATCCACGATCTTACCGTCAAACTGGGTAAAACGGTTTTCTTTTAATATGCTGATAGCCTCGCTGCGGCTTTTCGCTTTACGATAGGGGCGGTTAGAAGTCAGGGCATCATAAGCATCCGCCACTGCCAGTATACGGGAAAGCAGGGGTATTTCTTCACCCCTCAGCCCATCGGGATAACCTTTACCGTCCCATCTCTCATGGTGATGCCGGATAATCGCCTTCTCTCTGGGCAAAAGCCCAAGGTGTTTAACGATATTCTCACCGATAACCGGATGTTTTTTTATAATATCATATTCGCGATCCTGAAGCTTACCCGGTTTTAGGAGTATATCATCGCGGACGCCTATTTTCCCTATGTCATGGAGATAGCCCGCAAAGGCTATGGAATCAATCTCTTCCTGCTTTAGCCCCATTACCTTCGCCGCTTCTATGGCATAGGCCGTTACCCGTCCGGAATGACTTCTGGTATAAGGATCTTTTGCCTCCAGTGTACTGACCAGCGCCCTTAATGTGGCGTGGAGATTTATAATAACACTTTCGTATAAGATCAAATTTTCTACGGTCAGCGAAGACTTTTCGGCAAGCAAAAAAAGGATAAACAAGTCTTCTTCCGAAAAATGGCCACCGCCATTCTTCCCGATCACGGTCAAAGCGCCAAAGGGCTCATTGCGGATTTTGTAAGGTACCGTGATAAGCGCTCCTTTGACGTCTTTTGGCAAAAAATCAAGTTTGGTAATCGCAGACTTCCTCAAATCATTGAGTATCAATGGCATGCCATCTAGAATGGTCTTCCCGATCATGTTGTCTTTTAACGGCGACCTCCATCGACCAACATACTCCTCCCCGATACCCCGCGCAGCAATGAGCCACATTTCGGCTTTCCCCATATCAACCAATGTGAACAACGCCTTCTCAGCATCCACCAACTGGCAGGCCATATCGACCAACTTTCGGTAGAGTTCCTCCGTGTGATAGACCTTACTGAGAGTATCACCGATCATGAAGAGTATAGACTGCTCTCTAATCTTCTTTTCCAGCCTGTTGTTAAGCTCCTCCAGGGCTTTCTTCTCTTTGATCTCCTCGCTTAAAAACATGTTTTCTCTCAGGATGGAGCGCTCCCGGGACAGTCTTTCTAAAACTATGCCCATCTGGTCCAGTTTAAATGGCTTGGTTAGAAAATCCGAGGCGCCTTTACGCAGGGCCTCGATAATTGCGTCGTAGGAGGGATAACCGGTCATGAGCACGACCGGAAGAAACTTGTCATGGGCCTTCACCTTTTCCAGAAAATCCAGACCACTCATGCCCGGCATCATGAAATCAACAAAAATGCAGTCCATCTCTACCTTATTGAGTAGCTCAAAAGCCTCGTACCCATCGCGGGCGGTAAATACCTTATAGTTACCCAGTGCGAGGAAAAACTCCTTCAGCATCTCGCAAATAACCACATCATCGTCTACCGCCATCACATTTAGAGGCCTATCCATATACCTCCCCCACGCACCTCATGATTTGATAATCTCAAACAACAATTTCTTACAAAGGCTGAATTCCTCGTCATCCAATAAGCCGGCATCCTTCAGGCGTATAATCCTCTCCAGATCAGCCAGGATTCTATTAGCTCCTTCCTCTCCCTCGAAATAAGAAGGCGGAATGACATGCCTGGGGAATATGTCCAGAGACCCCAGCTTTAAACGAGAACCGCCGGTATTCAACCCATCAGCTCTTGTTTCTTCGCTTTCCTTCTGGTTCAATCTTTTCAGTTCGGCATAAGCCTGCTGCAAATTCTCCATCAAAAGGCTGTTTTCCCTGATAAGCATTATCTTTTCACAGGCATTGTTGACCGCGATCTTTATTTCGTCCAGACGGAATGGTTTACGTAGGTAGTCGTAGGCGCCCTCCCTGACTGCTTCGATGGCCGTTTCCAGAGAAGCGTAGCCAGTGATGATAACGACCAGTACGTGAGGATGGAGATTTCTGGCCTCGCGGAGCACGTCTATTCCGGTTGCACCGGGTAGCATAATATCTGTTATCACCAGGTCATATTTCTTCCGTTTAAGCTCGCGAATCGCCTCCGCCCCGTCATAGGTAACCTTTATGGTGCGATCATCGACCGCAAGAAGCTCTTTTAATAGGTCGCCGATATTTTTTTCGTCCTCCACAACGAGGATGTCGATATACTTGCTAGTATCCATCAGGCTTTTTCGTCCGTCTGTGCAAAGACAAATTTCTCCTGGCTTATCGTCAAAAAAAAGAGGAGACTTAAATGTACTGGGAAATATCAGGTAAACTGGAAGAAGGCTGGAGGGCGCTCACTTCACGGCATCTATGAAGCGGGGTAAAGCTTTCTTCGGGGGTGCATAACCTCTGACTGCCTGTGAATTCCGCTGCAGGCACAGAATCTGCTGTTTGAGCTCCTGCGAACGAGCCTGGGCATAGGTTAAACATTCTTCATGTATGGCAAACGTTTCTTTTAACGTTCCAACCAATCTGGCGATCAACTTTTGCACGGCACTACCTTTGTCTCCACCGCAGCCGGATGTCGGTCGATATCCAGCCAACGAAAGGCGATTATCAAGGGCATCTATAGCTCCCATTAACTTATCTCTTTGTCTGGCAATAACTGAAAGATCTTCAAGGCTTCCGTTCTTGAGGACCTTTTTAAAGCTTACCGTGCTTTCTTTCAGCCGAAGATAGAGACTATGCTTTTCCTGCAGTAGCTGCGTAATATCCTGGTCAGATATATCCATATTAGACGGTCACCCCGCTCACGCACAGTGCCCTACCATCTGATTTGTAAGCCATTGCCTCTGCGGAAGCTCTCATGTCAATCTGCGCCCAGGCCAATCTCAGATCTGAAAGCATGCTTATGACATCATCAATAGCCTTCATATTCCCGCTTACGTCACCTTGCACAATATGTTTCAGGCAGAACTTATAAATAGAACTTAAATTCTCGGCAATCTTGCCTCCGGCTTCCATGTCTAGCGAAGACAAAAGCTCTGATATAAAATCCTGCGCCCGGATAAATTGCCTCGCTTTTTCCTCAAATTCCTTCCTGAGATAACACTCCTTACCCATCTGGAGAGACCTTAGTGCCTCATCATAGCAAATAAGGATCAAGGTCTTCTGGTCAGACGTACTTACAGCTATTTGATGATAAGTTTGAACACCGCCTAGTTTCATTCGTTTTTCCTCCTCTTTGTTCTTCAAAACTACTTGGAGCCGAACAATCCGTTGATCTGGGATGCCAGCCAAGTGCTCTGATTCTGAAGCTGGCCGATTGTTCTTTCCATGATCACAAACCGGTTGATCATGGTTTGCATTTTCCGATCCAGACGTGTCTCCATCTGTTTAATTTGTGTTTCAACGCTATCGATTCTGGTCTGAAGAGAGGTCTGTTTAAAAGACGCATATCCTTCGTAAGCATCCGCGATATAGAAGAGTTTTCGGTAAAAGGCCTCAGCCACCCCGAGAGTCAGGGTAACGCTTCCTACGTTGCCTGCAGATGTTCCTGTGTAGGAAACCACCAACCCGTCAATGTTAGCTTCCCCATCGTCGCCGGTGAGGGTCTGCCCACTACCTGTAGCTGCCTCGCCATTGATTGTTCCGGCCACATCCAGGCCAGTCACAGCACCGTTTATCAGCCCCAGATCCAGATGTCGCTCGGTGGACAGATCAAATGTGCCCAATGTAAGCCCGCTACCCCCACCATCGTAGGATGGCGTAAGGGTCAGGGCAATAGACGAACTTCCTGTCGCTGTGGTATCCTCCACGTAAATTGCGCCATCTCTGACGAAGGCATCGACCGTGGTTCCCTGGGCGCTGTAGGCACCTTCAATTGCCGTCAAAAGTCCAGAGATATGATCTGTTAAGCTGTTAATTGTATAGCTGCCGCTAACCGGTGTTACACCGTCACGGGCAAAACCGCTTATATTTATTTTGTCGCCAACCTTGAGGTCGGCACCATATATATCGCTCCAGTCTGTGTCTGCGGTTATATAAATCGCGCCAGTTGACAAGCTCGTGGTACTGCTGGTCGTAGTATAAAGGATTTGATAATAATTATTATCCGAGGTATCCTGAGAAACGGTAAAACTCAGGCTGCCATAATTATCACGCGTCAGAACTAGATATTTGCTGTCCGCAGACGCTGAAGCCGTTACCGGGATGGCGTAGCGGCCTTCCCGGCTGCCATCGGCCCCGGTTGCATCAACGTCGATGGTTCCAAAATTGAGGTTCCTCCCGGTAGGATTGGACACAGTCAGCGAGATACTACTCGTGCCCGTCGTCTTATCCGTAAGCGTAATCTTGCCATCGCTATTAATCGAAGCAATCACGGTGTTGCTGTAAGCGGTTTCAATGGCCGAAAGAAGCCCTTGGACTGTATCCGTGTTAATATTACTGATGGTGTAGCTGTCGCTTACCGGAGTTCCGTCCCGAGTTGTGCCACTGAATCTAATAACGTCGTTATTCTGGATCCCTGCCGAAGTTCCTGTGTCATCATAGACATTGGCCCACACCGTCGAGTTGGTTATCTTGCTTGTCATGGCAGCATCTGCATAGAGGACTTCATCTCCTACGATTACCTCCGCATACTCCTCGTCTAATTCGTTGTTAATAGCATTTACGATTTCGGAAAGGCTCATCCCGTTGGTAAGGCTGACGCTGCCTGAAGCGCTTCCAATTTGAATAGTCAGGGTTTGGTCACCGCCTAGGCCTCCGCTCAGGTCAGTTGTGCCCGCAATAGAGCCTGCAGTCGCTGCCCGCGCAATATTGACTTTGTAGATCCCGGAGTTGGTATTCAACCCATGAGTTGAATAGCGTAATGTGCCAATTGTTGTTGTCCCATTGGCTATAAAAAGTCTTTTGACGTCCTCATAGTTCGTCCGAAGATATCCCTTGAGTGTGGTTTCATTGACGGTCAATTGCCCTTCGTTATCCAGATTTATACCTATTAAGCCCAAAATGGAGAATTCGGATGAAACGCCCTGAACAGGAGCAACAAGAATATTCATCAGATCCGATTTGACAGACTTTAGTGTCCCATCCGCAAAGAGGACCCCGCCCGGCTGCTGATTCTCACTGTCATAGCTTGATTGTGTGTGAATGAATGACATGACAGCATTGTACTTAGCCACAAGCTCGTTGATCTTGCTTGTAATACCGTCGATATCTCGGCTAACGTTGAGGGTGATCGTAGTCCCGACTTCCGCCTTTTTAAGATTCAAGGTAACGCCTGAGATGGCGTCTGTCACCGTGTTCGAAGTAGAGTTCCCGTAGTTCCCATCCACCTTTAGTTGGGCATCCAGACCCGACTGGAGTTCCATGCTGTAACCCTGTTGGGTAGCTGTAAGGGTCCCCAGGTTAATATCTCCGCCACCCTCGTTCTGCGCATTGAGCGTAATGGTCAGGGCACTATCCCCGGCGGTACTATCTGTCACCTGGATCTTTCCTGCGGCAGTAATCGTAGCTGAACCCGCATCAAGCCCGAACCATGTTTCAATCTGCGTTAAGAACCCTTGAATGGTATCGCTATTCTTATCATTAATAGTATATGTTTGGGAAACGGCCGTTCTATCATGTTTGGTACCGATAACGATAATTGTGTCGCCGTTTACAACGTTATTAGAGTCGCTGCCGGTGTTGATCTCACCCCACTTGGTAGCAGCAGTGACGTAACCCCCGCCGGCGGCACTGGTCTTCGTATTGGCCGTATCACTTGTGTGGATTTCCTGAACGCTGCCGTAAGTCCCCCTCAGAATTCCAAGCGTCTGAAGCACATTGTTGGCGTCTGTAAACGAGGTTGTTCCACTGATATCGATCTGATAGACAGTGCTCCCGTTCACCGTGGAACTCACCACCTGCGCCGAAACCCCGGCAAGGGCATCGATATCGGAGGCAATCTGGGTCAGTGTCTTGGAGAGATCAACGGTTAAGGCCTGACCGCCGATGGTCACGTCTCCGGTTGGCGCACTGCTCAGGCTGAGAAGGGTGGAAATAGCCGTCCCGGCGCTGGTCAAAGTATCCGACTTTGCCCCGTCGCTAGTGGCATGTTTGATGGAGCTGGATGCCGTGATGAAGCCAAAAACCTGCAGGACATTTTCTGAGCTCACCTGCTGTAGCCCCATCCCTTCGGAGCCCTCAGTCTGGCTTGTTAGTACCAAACGATAGTCAGTGGATGAAAAAGACAAAATAGATGCCGTCACATTGGTGGCATTAGTCCCGTTGTTCAGGTCATTGATCTTATCGCGCACATTCACAAGGGTGTCCGTAGCAGCAATAGTTACAACCCTTCCGTTGATAAGGAAACTGCTCGCATAAGATGCCCCAAGGGCCGTGTTCTGGCTGGTGAAGCTTTGGCTCGACACCTTTTGCGATGTAGCAGATTGAAGGACTTCGATAGAGTATGTTCCCGGAACAGCAGCTGTTCCAGCCGTGGCCGTCAGGATATCGGTCGCCGTCGTCGTAGAGGATGAGCTGAGCGAAGTGCTCAACAAGTTAAAGGAACTGGTAGTCCTTAGACTTGCGGCCGATGTCTTGAAGGCCAGAAGCTTGGTGTTGAGATCCTGCCAGGCAGTTAATTTATTTTGGTAGTCGGTCTTCCTGTTGGAAACGAGATCAACCTTACGGTATTCGACAGCGATGAGCTGATCTATCATCGCTCGCCAGTCAAAACCGGTGGCCAAGCCACTTATTAAATTGGTACTTGACATAGAAGACGCCTCTGCTACAAAGTACTCCTAATTAAGATGGAATCACATCAAGTGTGGCCCACTTTGTTTCTGCAAGATCGTTTCGGAATCAGGCCTGCACGCATGTTGATAATTAAACGTACAACCAATATCAGCTATCCCAGTGTTTCATTTACCAGCATACCGATGCTCGACCCGATTTTTGAAGAAAGAGCAGCCATACCCTCAGGAGGTATACGGCGAATAAGGTTTCCCTCGCCGTCCAGCACCTTGACGACAATAGTCTCTGTTTCTTTGTCCAGGACGAATTGCAGGCTGTAGTTCATGTCCTCCATGAACCGGTTAATGCTTTCGGCCAGCCTCCTGATGGCTTCTTCGTTCCCGCTCGCCACTTTCCTGGCAAATTCCGGTTGCGCCGGTTCAGCCGGTTCCGCCTCGGCAACCTTCTTCGGCTCAGATCTTGCCGATGGCGGTGTAGGCTGCTTTTCTTCGGCATCCAAAACTGGCCTGGACCAGCTCGGAGGCAGTGCAACGATCGTATTCTCTATAACAGCTACTTCTGCCATCTTTTCCTCAGTCATAATCCAACCGGGTTAGAATGGGTGGGGAAGGGTAAGGTATACCCCTCCCCTACCTGCGTTGTGCCTAACCACCTATCAAGCTGAGGACGTTCTGTGGCGCCATGTTCGCCTGGGCAAGCATGGCCGTACCTGCCTGGAGCAGGATCTGGGTCTTGGTGAAGGTCACCATCTCTGCGGCCATGTCTACATCTCGAATCGTCGATTCCGCTGCGGAGATGTTTTCCATAGTGGTCTGCAGGTTGGCATAGGTATAATCCAAGCGGTTCTGAACCGCGCCCATTTTTGCACGGCTGCCGCTGACCTGGTCAATTGCGATGTCAATCGCACCCATTGAGGATTGGGCGTTACCAAGACTGCTCAGCGAGAGATTATTGATGGTCAGACCGCTCCCCAGAGCGTTGTACTGGAGGTCATCAATCGAGAAGGTAATCCGGAAATTGGTACCATTCGTCTGTCCAACCTGGAACGTGGCGTTTGTGCCCGAAATGGTAAAATTAGATGCGACGTTACACAGTACCAGTTGCATGTGGGCCGTAGTCAAACCCTCCGTAGTGCCGAATTTGATACCAAACTGGCTGAAATTGACTGTCTGCTGCCCTGTTGTGAGCGCAATCGTCTGGGTGACACTGGTGTCCGTGGACCTAAACATAGTGATTGAGGAGTGAGTCCCTGACACTTCGTAGAGGCCTTGTGAGGCTCCGCTTATGTCCCACCCGTAGACGTTCACGAGAGAATAAACTTTCTCGCCACTCTGAAGGCTCTTCGCACCGTAGCCTGTCAGCAAGGCCTCGCCCAGGTATTTCGTTGACTTGGCAATCCGGTCGATTTCATTCTTTATGGATGTGGCCTCGTTGTTGATGTCTTCCAGGTTGCTGCTGGAGTTCTGTGAAGAGGCCTGGGTGGCTAGTTCCTTAAGACGGAGCAGCATATTGTGAATCTGGTCTGCACCGCCTTCAGCGGTCTGCAACAAGGCGTTAGCCTGGCTGGTGTTTCTTGACGCTACCGCAAGCGACCGAGTTTGTGAAGCAAGGGCTTGGGCCTGCGCCAATCCTGCGGCATCATCCTTGGCTCGGTTGATACGATAGCCCGATGATAGCCTCTCCATGGCGCGTGACATATTGGCGTCGGTAATACTCAATTGCCGGTGAGCATTGAGTGCTGCAACATTGGTATTGATTCTAAGTCCCATGGTTTCATCCTCCTTGATTTTTGATCATTGGCCACCTGTCATTTGTCATTGGTGACTAATGCATGTTTTTTGCCTTCAGCTTTAAGCTTCCGGCTGCTTTGGCATCCTTGCCACTTTCTGGGTTGAATATGAAGGCCTCAACCGTGTCAGCCCATGGCTATCTATTATCTATCCCATCACCTCCCTCTGCATATTTTCTTCGCCTTTATGCCACTTATCGGAGAGCAGCAGCAAAAACTTAAATTTTTACAGTTGCCATCAAACCCATAGGGTCTCTATCTTTTTTCTGGCTTTGCCTAGAACATCCAGTAATGATAAGCAAAGTTGCCCAATCGCACCAAAGCCTTCCTCCCCTAACGACAACCGGTAGGCCTCTGCCCATGCCCGATCCACAAACCTATCGGCCACGACCTGCCACTCGAGCAACAAGGGAACCCATACCGACATGAAATACTCGCCCGCAGCCTTGAAAATAGGAGCCGTCATCAACTCATCAGCAAGCCGGTTGAGATCACGGCTTGCCTGAAAGAGCTTTTCGGATAAATCTGGAGGTATGTTCACGTCGACTGCCTCGACTTGACGCAACACCGGGGAGATGACCTCTAAGATCGCGTGGCTCTTTTGAAGAACTTCATCCGCTTCCCGAACCAGCCGTTCTAGACCTTCTGAAATAACCTTGGGAGAAACCGAGGATTTTTCACCTGTCAGGTGTCCCATCACCACCTCGCGAGGGTTGAACTCCTCCCGGCAGTATTCGTCGATAGCTTGCCGGAAGGTCATCACCTGGGTCCCGCGTATTCTGGCACCCCCCTCCGTGGCGTTAACGGCCAGTCCTTCGAATCCACTTAATGTTCGCTCATATTCTCGCAGGAGGCGGAGCCAGAGCGGGCATGTTTCGATCACACCGCCCATATTGGCCGGAATCTCAATTCTACCGGCTTCGGCGGCATAAGCCTGCCGCTGCCCAAAGGCACAGCCATCGGCATGGGTTACCCCGTCAGGCCCAAAGGCTAGATCCTGACCGATAAATATTATGGGATTACATCCCATGTATCGGGCAAGGGCAAAGGCACAATGGGCAGTGGTCCCGCCCATTTCAAAGCAGTCCTCATCGATTCCAAGGATTTCATAAAATTGGTATTGACGATGCATGAAGAGAAAAGGGCCGGCGTAGGAGGCCAGTGTCTGGGGATAGGTAAAGGACGCTACCGCTAGCACCGTCTGTTCCAGCCCGGACACCCCTTCAAAAAAGTGTTCTATTCCAGGTGTTCGTTCTACAGTAGTCACAAAATGGGGATAGATGCCCTGTTTGTACAGCACCTTCAGAGAGGCGTCCGCCGAAAGGATAACCGCGCGCCTTTCCAACATCCTGAGCAGATGGACATTGTTGTTCAAAGAAGGCCCCGCGGCAACCACCACCGCAGGTCGGCCTGGAAGGAGATCCTTTACATGATGTAATCCCGGATTAGCAAGATACTGTGGCAGGTTGTCAAAAAAGTTTTCATAGCCGACCAGGGTGTCGTAAGGGTCATTTCCTCTCTCGGCCATAAAGGATTGGGCTACATCCCGGATGGCCTTTTTGGCACCGAGATAATAATCCGGAGCTAAGTGGATGGAAGCTGGCCAAGGAACAAACTTGATGGCCTTCAACCCCCCGAACTCTGGCGCTATCGCTTCCCACAGGTTAACATAAAGGTCCTCAGCCTTGCACCCTATTACCAATTTCACCTGCTGGTGCGAGAGAGCATCAGACAGGTCCAAGGTCTCCATAGCCCGACGCAGGCATTCTATATCTTTCTCCACCACGATAATCTTTCTTAACAGGCTTGGGTTGCGCAAGGACGGAAAAAGCACATTCAGTGGGTATCCCAGACCAAGGCCCAACATGACCACAACGAGGGCTCGTTCCAATCTCAGATCACCTAACGTAGACTTGATGTGGCCCAATGGATCTGCGGGCTCATAAAAGAACAGGCTCTCGGTGTCCCCGTTCCAAACCATGGTAGGTAGCTTACTGTCGCTTGACAAAACCACTTGGTAGTTGTGACCGGAACTGGACTCAACCGCGCCGGCTAAAGCTGGATAGCGCCGCTGGAGGGCCTGCATGTTTTTTTCAAAAATCGTCATGTATTAACCTCCAATTTTTCCTTCAGAGCCAGGGACCCGTACAACAGCAGGGAGCGTTCCACTGCATGACCCCATCTCCCCAAAGTATCCGATAGTTGCTCAACTATATTCAAAAACTCGGTTGGCGTCATAATTTGGGTCGTGTACCGTCCGATAGTTATATCCAGAAGGTCCTCCAAAGTTGAAGTTGCGTCTTCGAGATGACCAATCCGGGAAAAAAAATAGAACCTCGCAACCTGACCCAACAAGTTGTCCGAATGCTGCGATAGGACATGGTCCAAGATGCATGCCGCGTCATTAATGTTTCCGCCTTCCAGGGCAGCTATTCCTCCGTGTATCCAATACTCCAAGTCCTCATTGGGAATTCTTAATCCAGCCTCCGTTATCTGGCCAAAATCCAAGGTAGAGAGATCAGCAAAATAGCCGTTGCGGATAAAGTGAGAAGAAAGCGCTAATGTAAATTTTCTATCTTCGGGGAACAATGTCCGCAGGTCTTCGAGTATCTGACCGGCCTCCCCTGGTGATTCGTCCTCGATCAAACGCACCAGTCGAATTCCCATCCTGCCGATCAAAGGCAGTGCCTCCTTAATACCCGCATCAACAAGACGTTTTAGCCATCGAACGGTTCCATCCCGATCACCAGCGTAAGAGAAATCCCGAACTGCTGCTACTAACTGGACAAGATTGGGATCGGTTTCCCGATCATAGGCACGCATTTTCCTCAAAATACGCCGCTCTCGATCAAGAACGTCATGATGTATTCTCATCTGATCTTCGGGAAGAGTTGTGACCGGAATGTTGAGTTTGGACAGAGAATCGACTACGCTTTCTTCCACCGTCCCCTGGTGCTGCACGCCGGAAAGCCTGGGAATGATGCGGATCGCACGGCTTTCTGTTATGAAGTTACCGCCGCCAGTCAAAACATTAATCCAGTCCGTTTCAACTTTAAAATGGCCGATAGCCACAGCAAAAGCCCGTGGCGATTTCACCGGAAGTAGTCGCTTCATAACATGGAAGTCTATCAGGTTTGATGCAAAAAGGTATTCGTCAGCATCAAGCATGAGCACATAATCCGAGGTAGCCTGCTCCAGAGCAAAATTTCGAGCCTTCGAAAAATCGTCTTCCCAGCGAAGATCAAAAACTCTTGCCCCAAAATGTCTGGCTATCTCTCGGCTCTGGTCATGAGATCCCGTATCCACCACGACAGTTTCGTTTCAGTTGCAGAAGCTGCGGGCGGCCGGGCTTGGGTCGTC
>CAYSYZ010000002.1:5879-17570 GCA_964435205.1 uncultured Desulfovibrionales bacterium | reverse complement strand
GGATTGTAAGGCTCGAGGCAAAAGTTTCTCTTCGTCTTTACAGATTATACAAGCCGTTAATGTGGGCACGTGCCCCGAGTTTTCCTTCAGTGTTTGCAAAAAGGTATGGATGTGGGAGCCATCCTTCGAATCCTTAAGGTTATCCAGACTCTTCTGGAAAAACTCCGACGCCCTTTCCTCCTCTCCCAATAGAAGCAAGAATTTCCCCATATTCTCCGATATGGCGGGTTCCTCAGGAGTGCGGGCATAGCATTTCTCAAAAACCTCTTGGGCAGCTTTAGCCTCTCCGGCAAAGAAATGGGCTATAGCCTTCATCTGAGTAATGACAGGGTCTCCAAATTCCCAGTGTTCGGGAATAAATGGCAGGAACTGGGTTGCAAGTTCAAATTTCCCTAACCGCAGGAGATAGTGAAGCGTATGCATAACAATTCCGCGGGAAGTGATGCCTTCTTTAAGCCCTTTAAGGATCGTCGGAACGTGTTCCGTCCGTATAAGAAGGTAAAGCGTTCGAGGCCAGTGGAATTCTTCCACAAATCGAACGTCATCGAAAAACTTTGCATGTCCTTTGGCAAAAATCTCCTTATCCTCGGGTTGTTCCCAGGGGTCTTCCTGAGAAGAGGGCTCCAGCCTAGAGATAGACAATGGAATGAATTTTTTTTCTCTGACTTTCCCACCATCCGGGGACACACGCAATCTAAACCGGGAAGAGGGCATTCTACCAGCAGAGGTTTTCAAAGTTACACTATCAAGTTGAATTGCTGGTATGAGGCGGAGTTCCATCGGATGGTAGGCAAGCATATTGGCGCTAGGAACGGAAAAAACCTGCCTGGTCGTGACCCAGTCAAATTGTTTGATCTGATCAACGGGGAGAAAGCGAGTTATGGCCATACTATGGGGGAATTTAGCCAGACTGGGCAATGCCTCTGCAAGTTGGTACAGAATTTTTCTTTCCAAAAATTCGTTTTGTTCGATAAAAAGCACCCATTCAGTTTGGATTGAAGAACAATCGCTCAAACGCCAGGATTGATTTCCTATTTTTTCAAACAAAATAGGCTGAACGATCTCCGGTAGATCTTCCGTGCTTCCTATGGGAACACCGGCATAAATCGGAACCTGCAGATGTTCCAGGAAGTTCATGGATTTTGTTAGCTCACCGGTAGATGGAAATGGGATAATTATGCTGAGAGAACCCGGTCTGAAATGATATTTTTTGTGATCTGACATAAGAGAACTCCTGTTTACTACCAAAAATCCCTGCACAGACTAAGATTAACTAAGAATTAATTCCCAGCTCAGCGGTGTACCCCTGGTGATGCCTCGGGCTGCCCGGCGACCCAGCACCTCTCCCAAAAATTTCGGTGCCAGTCCATAACCCGGCCGGATACAACGTACGTTCTCCTGGGTAAAGACATCGCCTGCCTCTATATTCTCCACTACAAATAATGATCGGCGGAAAACACGACTGGAAGACCCACTTTCAGTTATTCCATAACCTACCTGTCCTACTGCCTTTTCTGCTGTCCGTACCGCCGCGACCATGGTTTTAAACTCAGAAGGTTCTAAGGAAAAGTGACTGTCCGGACCGGAGATGTCACGACACAACGTAAAGTGCTTCTCTATAATACAAGCTCCAAGTGCCACAGATGTTACTGGCACAGCAATACCCAGCGTGTGATCTGATAGCCCTACCGGAACATCAAAGGCTTCCATCATATGCGGGATAGTTCTCAAATTCATTTCTTCAGGCGGCGCCGGATAGGCACTGGTGCACTTGAGCAACGCCAACTGGTTTCCGCCTTCCGCACGAATGGCCCGCACTGCGTCATCGATCTCAGCCAGGGTCGCCATGCCGGTAGAGAGAATAATTGGCTTGCCGGTACGGGCCACCCGCCGCAGCAGAGGGATGTCGATCAGTTCAAAGGAGGCGATTTTGTAGGCCGGGACCTCCATGCTCTCGAGAAAATCCACGGCGGTGTGGTCAAATGGGGTTGAGAACAGGTCCAGACCGAGGCCGTTGGCAATCTTCTTCAGCTCAGGCTGCCAGTGCCAGGGCGTGTGTGCTTCGCCGTAGAGATCGTAGAGGTTCCGCCCCTCCCAGATAGTGCCTTTGCCTATGCGGAAGTACTGGTTGCTGCAGGAAATGGTCATCGTGTCCGGTGTATAGGTCTGGATTTTCACGGCATCTGCGCCCGCCTCCCTGGCCGCCTTGACAAGTTCAACCGCCCTGTCAAATTCCTGACAGTGGTTGGCGGATAACTCGGCAACAATATACACCGGATATCCCTCTCCAACAGGGCGACCGTTTATCTCAATCAGGCCGTTCATGCGTTCACTGAGGTCTCTCCAGAACGAAATGGAAAGCTTTCTGCCCCTTGACTATGCAAATCCCGGACCTTTTGAATCCGGCCTTGAAAAAGGCCTTCGCGGATCCGTAATTACCCTCCTTCACGTATGCATGAATGGAACCAATCCGTGCAGTTTCGAATACTTTTCCGCAGGCCAATCGAATGATTCTGTTACCGTAACCCCTGTTTCGAAACGCTTTGTCCACGCTGACCGAGATTATCGCTTCGCCGCCATCCACGTCAAACCGCACCTGTCCGATAGAAGTCCCCTCTCCGTTGCTTGCCACCAGAAGGACGCAGTCAGAGTCGCCCAGTTTTGACTCCAGCCACTTAACGTGATCCTCCCATTTGATAGATTCCGGCGAAAAAGAGACCTCGCGCGTCTCTGGATCATTCGCCCACTTCCACAAAAGCCGGCAATCATCGACAGATGCCGGACGCAGTTCCATTCCCCCACCCTGCAAACATTTCACTACTCTTGCGGCACCTTCACCATCGACCAAATTCCGGCCGGACCGGGCCATCGCCTCCCGCTCTCCCCGATCCCTGAGCAACCGAAGGAGTGCCCGGGATACCTCGGGCGGCGAGACTGCGCTCTGCCTGCCCAGATTAATCGCTGCTCCAGCCACTTCCAGCCGATCGGCTACGCAGTTTTGATTGTCGGCCACGACCAGCAGCAGGGCAGGCAGCCGCATGAATGCCAGTTCCCAGCATGTACTTCCCGCGGCTGAAACAGCTAAATCCGCCCAGGCCATGAGTTCAGGAATGTTTTCCACAGAACGGTGAACGGTAAACAGTGAACAGTGAACAGCATCCGCTAAGGAGGCCGCATGCGAATTAGAGGGACCAATTACAATTTTCACTTCGAGATCCTGAATATCAAGGGCTTGAATGGCCTTAATCACCTTCAGGGAAATATTGCCCGGATCGCTACCGCCCATAGTAACCAGAATTCTGCGGCCTACTCCCGGTATGTCCCGGTTCCATTTTTTCCATTTCAAGAACTCCCGCCGCAAGAGCGCATAACGGGTTCCGAGTAAAAGCCGGGTATATGGTTCTCTATCTGCATACAATCCCTCTTGGGCGTAGATATTCTGATTCAACACGATGTCTGCGTAGTAGTGGTCTGTATGACCACAATCATCAATAAACAAGAGTTGCATCCCCGATTCTTTGATCCTTCGCTGATAGTTAGCAATAAAATGGTACCCGTCCACAACGACCCATGCTGCACCCATCTCTCTGGCCAGATTTCCCGTCGCGATAGCATCATCACTGCTTCCCGGCTCGACTGGCAGATAAGCGTTTTCCATACCTTCTGACTTCAACCGGTCCTCCAGATTGGGCACCTCCGTAGCCATAGCGAAAATGGCATGCCCCCCGGCATCCTGCCAGGCCTGGGCCAATGCCAGGCAGCGCATCACATGCCCGGTGCCGATCTCCGGCCCCGCATCCGCCCGTATGACCAAAGCTTTTGCCACAGAGTTCATTTCCTTAGCCACAGACCCACACAGACCTACACAGACTCAGAACCGGGTGAATCATAAACGAATCGTTTTATTTCAGCCTTTGGATATTTGAAGTTGATAAGTAGACCAATACGTATACCGGTGGCCTTAAGATAATTTAGCAACTGCGCCTCATGTATCTTATCCAATTGATCAACCGCTTTTAGTTCCAAAACAACATTATCTTCCACCAGAATGTCTGCCACGTATTCACCAACGACATTGCCTTTATAATGAACCTTTATTGGTACCTGATTCTCAGCCTTTAGCCCTCGATCCTTGAGTTCAATCAGTAAAGCGTTCTCATAGACCTTTTCCAGAAATCCACCGCCGAGCACCCGGTTTACTTCAAATACCGCTCCATTGATTTTGTACGTTACATCATTAACGTCCGAACCCATATCCAGTTGCTATATCCTTTGCGAAAAGTCTATGTCTGTCTGCGTGTGTCTGTGGCTAAAATCATTATGGTCTTCTAAATACCGGTTGCACCGGTTCGCCTTCGAGCCTCTGTAGCACGTCTCCCTTTTTGATGGCCTCGGCCAATATCTCCAACGCCGTCCGATAAACCCGCAGGGTGTAATCAATATCCGCATGGCTATGGCTGAAACAGATGTTTTGGCCCCCTGAGAACAGCACCCCACGCTTTAGGCATTCCTGCTGCAAAAGGCTTTTGAGCACCGCGGATTCATCGCCGTTCTCGTCCTTAAATGTGATTATCGTTCGTGGCGACAAACCAATGCACTTGGTGAAACGATCAACGCCGAATTCCCGGGCCAGGACATTGTATCCGTCCTTCAACTTCGTCCCTTGCTCCCAAAGGTGTCCAATTACATTCTGCCTACGGATCTCGGCAATGGCAGCCACTGCTGCCGCCAGAGAAATTGTCTCCCCGCCAAAGGTGAAGGAAAAGAATATTTCGTCAAAAAACTCCATAATCTCCCTTCGTCCCACGACTGCTGCAATCGGGTATCCATTGCCCATGGCCTTTCCAACGCAAGCCAGGTCAGGTACAACTCTGAAGTATTCTTGAGCTCCGCCCAGTGCCAGGCGAAAGCCCGTAACTACCTCGTCGAAAACCAGTAATGCCCCTTCGCGCTGCGTCAGTTCCCGCACCTGTTGCAGGAACCCGTCGCGCGGCTCTACGACGCCAACGGCTTCCATAATGACCGCCGCCACTTGGCCCTTGTGCTCATCAAATACGCGTTCCAGGCTGGGAATATTGTTGTATTCAAAGGCAACGGTCAGTTCCTGTACGGCTTTCGGTACCCCTTTGTTCCTTGTGGTGGTCCCTATGTACCAATCCTGCCAGCCATGATACCCGCAACAGGCGATAATATCCCTTCCCGTATAGGCCCGTGCAACACGGACAGCCCCTGCGGTGACATCGGATCCGTTTTTTCCGAAACGTACCATTTCGGCACAGGGAATAATCTCGACAAGCATTTCTGCCACTTCCACTTCCAGGGGATGGGGCAGTGAAAATGTCGTGCCGTACTCCACCTGGCAAGTGACCGCCTCCGTGACGGCAGGATAGTTGTGCCCAAGAATTATCGGCCCAAGGGCCATGGGGTAATCAATGTACTCGTTGCCATCCACATCCCACACATGGCTACCCTGACCACGAGCCAAAAAGACTGGTGCAACATTTTGGATGAATTGTGTCGGTCCCTTGCTGAAAGTCTGCGTGCAGGAAGGAATAGTCCGCTCAGCCCTGAGTTTAAGCTTACGAGATTGTTTCAGCGATGGCTTCCGCGAAGGTATACGAGATTCGCCAGCCAAGGATTTGTAATAACCCTCGTTACATATGATTCCTTGATTAATCCTCACTAGGTAAGGCTCCTCTTCAAGCAGTCGCAAAATATCAGCAAGACCAAAAGGCTTCCCCTCTGAACCAAGCCGAGAGTATACAGCACGAACGAACTCAAGGTCAGCAGACTCGTCCACCGTCCAGCGCAGATATCGGCCTGATATATCCAGTTCGTTCTCAACGTTGTACACTCGAAACCGACCCGATGTGCGAATATAGGGTGTCACATGTTCCCGTTCGGCTTGCAACTGCGCTTCTCGCCAGGTTTCCTCCAGGGCCGAAAAGGAAAAAACCTCTACATCTTGACCATCGGGGTACGTATAGCGGAGTGTATTGCTAACATAATCGTAGGTCCCCTCGAGATAGGTGTTAATCACTTTGCTTACTACCTCTGGGTCAATCAGTGGACAATCGGCAGTGATACGAACTATCCCGTCTGCATTGAACTCTTTTGCCGACTGGTAGTAGCGATCAAGCACATCTTCTTCACTGCCACGGAAGCACTGAACATTGTTTTCGCTACAGAAAGAGGCAATAGGATTATCAGCGGGATTCTTGGATGTAGCCACTAGCACCCTGTCTATGGAAGGCACTCTACACACTCGATTGATTACCTGCCAGAGCATGGGTTTCCCGCATATGTCAGCAAGAACCTTACCCGGTAGTCTAGTGGAACCCATGCGCGCCTGAATTATGGCCAGAATCATCTCAGTTTCCTTTTTTTGCCACAGACCCACACGGACCAACACGGACAGTTTTTTATCTTTTCGGGACAGTCTATGTCTGTCTGCGTGTGTCTGTGGCTAAATGCCTTCATCTTTTCCTGAGTTCCTGATTCATGGACTGCACCTTCTTTATTTGTCCGTCGCGTGCCGATTCCTTTGCTGCCAGAATGGCCTCAAGGGTTTTAACTCCGGAATGAATATCAGTGACGGTCTGCTTACAATGTTGTACACAATCTACAAAGTGTCTCATCTCTTCGACATACATGGTATTCAGGTCATAGCCAGTCGGCTCCTGGAATGCCTCCCACGATCTTCTCTCTGCCCGGTATAGCCAAACCCGGCGGTCATGGAAATCCCACTTCAGAGTTCCGAGTTCTCCGAAAAACTCGTAATTTCTCTGATAGGCTCTTTGCGTATAGTCAATATGGATTTCCCCGATGGCCCCGCTCTTAAACCTCAAAATTACTTCGGCTGTATCTTCTGTATCAATTTCCAGGTTACTCAGCTTGTCACATACACAAAAAACTTCGTCCGCATCGCCGAGGAACCATCGCATGTAGTCAAATTCATGGGAATCGAGAAGTACCCCGCCTCCTAGCTCAGATCGGGCGCTGTAAGTCAGCCGATAGTCTTCCCAGGGATGCCAGTCTGGCAGGTACTGGCCGAACTGGCAGCGTGTAGACAGCACTCTTCCTAAAACGCCAGATTCCAGAATTTCCTTCATCTTTACAAAGCTCGGGTGGAATTTGAAGTTACTACCGATTAGGGTAATAAGCTGTTTCCTCTCCACCTCTTCTAACAGGTCCTCTACTCGATCGAAGCTGTTCGACAATGGTTTTTCGATAAAAAGATGGCATCCTGTTCTCGCAGCCTCCAAAGCTAGGGGAACATGCAAGCTTGGGGGCGTGCCAATAACGACTGCGTCGGGCTTGGCCGATAGCACCTCTGCAACCGTAGCGAACCCCACAACACCATAGTCAGTAGTTATACTACTCAGCCTTTGGGGGTCGGTGTCGCATGCAATAATGCCCTGCACACCGAGGGCAACCAGGTTCCCGACATGACGTCTTCCAATGGATCCACAGCCGACTACAGCGATTCTCATATTATTCATTCTCCGTTCTCCGCTCACCGTTCACCGACAATCGGTTTCTCGTTCTCTCTTGGTCAAAGGTCAAGTTGTACCATCAGGCCCCTTAGCTTTTCAACTCTTAGCCAACGTTCATCGGTTAGCCGCCGTGAACGTCTTCTGGTCGGTGAACGGACAAGGGTGAACGGTGAACGCCTTCAGACATACGTTGCGGCCAACGCCTCCATTTCTTCAAACACCTTTTGAGATCTCCCATCCTTTCCTTCAGCCTCTTCTATGCGCGGCCAACAAGTTTCCGGAAGTACCAGATAAAGGTTAAAAGTCTTGCGCAGTCCTTCCAGTTCATCCCGAGGCATGCAGGAAAGATTGAACCTGGCTGCCTCGCTCATAGGGATCATCTTGCCGTTAGAGTCACGGTAATTCGTCTTATAGACCTTGGAAATCTCGGTCCCAGGAAAAGGATACAGGATGTACACGTTGGCAGCCTTGATCCCGAGTTTCTTATTGAAGCGGATGGTCTCGAAAACGTTTTCTCTCTTTTCTCCCGGCAATCCAATCATGTTGAACGTTGAAACCCTGATGCCCGCATCCAGGATTGTACGGAGCCCCCTCTCCAAATCCTGGTTGGAGATTTTCCGGCTCAGGATCTTCCTCCTGATCTCCTCGTTACCGCTTTCCACGCCCACGGTCATGGCCACGCAACCCATCTCCTTTGCCAGCTCGACTTTGTCTTTTCTAATCGTCGCCGGTTGCACCGAGCAGCCAAAATAGATGGATAGTCCTTTGAGTCCATCCCTCAAGGCCTCCAATTCCTCCACGGAATGAAGCAGGAATGTGTCGTCGGCAAACTTGAACCAGGTAGCTCCGTACCGCTCCTTCAGGGCCCCGATCTGCCGTATGGTTGTCTGTGGGTCCTGTCGACGGAAGTAGTTGCCGCAGCCTTTGGTGATTCCGCGGAGCACTTTATTCACACAGTACGTGCATGCCCCGGGACATCCGCGCGAAGTCGTCGTGAAGGAGCCCTTGTACACGTGTCCCTCGAAAGGTCTGTAAAAGTGCCTTTCATCGAAAACGGACCAATCGGGAATTGGCAGTCTGTTGAGGTCCTCGAAGGGACGGAGCGGATTCTTGATTATACTTCCGTTTTTCTTGAACCAGAGGTTAGGAATACCGATTGGATCCCCGTGTCGTTCCATGGCCTCGCACATATCAACGAGAGCGCCTTCCCCCTCGCCCACACAGACTGCATCTATGGCGCCATTCTGGAAGATATCCTCCGGGTTGAGGGTGGCGTGTACTCCTCCCAGAATCACCGGACACTTCAATGGAGTGTCCTTCAGGATATCAAGCGTTTTGTCCAAATTCGTAGTCATCGCTGACGCGGCCAGGAGGTCTGGCTGGAATTCCCGTATCACCCGCGCAAATTCTTCTTTCACTGTGACCACCGGATCCTTTTCTACAAGATCCTCAAGGCTGTATTCGGTTTTCTTGAAGATAGCAGGGCCGGCCTTCAGGCTGCGGCGGTAGTGGCTCGGCTTGAGAAAGGTCGTGTCAAAGAGCCTTACCTCGTGCCCATGTTCCTTGAGAAGGGCGCTCAGAATGGCAACCCCTCCCGGAATTCCAATTTCCAGGTAGTCGGCATAGTGGAAAAAGAGAACTTTCATGGTATTCAAAGCCCCTCGCAAGAATATGATTTCGCACATGGTACTGCGGGCAGGTTTTCCGCGAAGCGCTCGATTCGATCCTGACTGACGGAAAGATAGTCGCTACGGGAAAGAAATCTTTCCGAAAGCACCATGGGTACAGCTTTACCCCCGAATCCCCTCTTAAAGCTGGAAACAGCGATCTCCTTGGCGCTAGCGGGAAAAACCGGCGTCGCGGCATAAAACTGCCACCCAATTTCGTAGTAACGGAGACCGGCCTCGTGGAGCCACTTGAGGATCTCCCATTGGATGAAATGGGCCAGGGGGAGGTCACCAATCTCAGGATCGTTGCAGGCCGATCCATAGTAGGCACACTGTTTGTAGAGCATCACGTAAGCGAAACTCACCGGCCTGCCATCGAGCAGCGCCCCAAAAAGTGCTGCATATCCATCTTCGATCCACTTGTGCATCATCTCAAATGTCTCAGTTGGTCGGGTTTGTCGGCCAGCAGCCTTCTCATGGAGTTCACGATATGACGTAAAAAGATCTAAACGCGGGTCCTGGCGAGAACTGACAATCCCTATCAACTTCTTTCCAGCTCTTCTGATATCACTGCGGTGTCCTTTCCTCATATCCTTTATGAGATCCGTCGGGTTCTTTCGGAGATCAAGAACCTGAGTGGGAAAGATATAGGAAGTAAAGCCAAATCTTGCAGCGGGCGGTATTATGTCTTCAGCTCCACATTCCAAGCAAGTAAAAGGATTGGAACGAAAACTGATTCTACTGACCACTTTCTCTTTCGCCAAGGAAAGGATATGATCAAACATGAACCGATGAAGTTCCTTCTCCTGCCTCGATGAGAGTCCGTCGATACAAGCAGGCGACGGCAACCATCCTCCGCCGAAGCTGAATTCCAAGCTCAACGCGTTTCCACACCGATGTCGTTCCATCACAAGCGGCACGACAGCTACTGGCGTGGAGCCATCGCACACCAAGAACGCAAGCGACCGGCTTTCCAATGAAGGATTGTACGCCAGTGTGTATTCCAGCCATCGCGTGGTATGCCAGAACCAGGCCTCGGAACTCGCCATACACGCCCTATCCCAGGATTCGTACTGCTCCGGCACAAGGGGAACGCTCCTTAAATCCACCTAGAGTCTCCTCCCTACTTTCTGCAGGGTACGCGACACGTGTTCGACATCCTCCGCGGACATCCCGGGGAACATGGGTATGGACAGGCAATGCCTGAAGAAGTTCTCGGCATTAGGCCAGCTATCAGGCTCAAATCCCGACTTCTGGTAAAAAGGGTGCCTGTAAACTGGTATGTAATGGACCTGCGTGCCCACTCCCATCCTCTTAAGCTCTGCCATGACCTCGTCTCTCGACATGCTGGCCTCATCGTCCGTACGTACGGCATAAAGGTGGTAGGAGGATTGATACCCGTCCGGTTCCGTCTGATGACGGAATTTGGGAAGCTCTCCTACTATTCGTGAATACTGCCCGGCGATGGAGCGCCTCCGCTCCACAAAGGATTCTATTTTCTTCAGTTGAGATCTTCCGAGGGCACACTGGATGTCGGTGATTCTATAGTTATAGCCAATAGCTTGCATCTCGTAATACCAGGGAGGCCAAATACGTTCACCGTTATCCGTTGACCGTTGACCGTTGTCCGTTATCCGACTTTTTGATTGTGAACGGTGAACGGTGAACTCTTCAGGGTTACGCGTAATGCCATGGTTTCTGAGGAGGACCAAGCGCCCATACAGTGCTGCGTCGTTGGTAGTCACCATACCACCTTCACCCATAGTGATATGCTTTACAGGATGAAAACTGAATACGGTCATATCGGAATGAGCACAACTACCGATACCGATCCATCGGCTGTCTTCTCCCCGCCCCACTCTGTACTTGGCCCCGAGGGCATGACAGGCGTCCTCGATGATAACGAGGCGGTGTTCCCGCGCAATACGGTGAATCTCAGCCATGTTGCAAGGTAACCCGGCAAAGTGCACAGGGATAACGGCACGAGGGATGGACGTTGACCGTTCACCGTTGACCGTTATCCGACCTTTTGATTGTGAACGGTGAACAGTGAACGGTGAACGACTTTTTAGATATACTTCCAACCGCCCAGGATCCAGATTGAAGGTTTCGCGATCGATATCCACGAAAGCCGGCCGGGCACCCACATAAAGCGCACAGTTGGCCGTGGCCACAAAAGTAATTGGGCTGGTTATGACCTCATCTCCTGGACCAAGGCCAGCTGCTAAACATGCCAGATGCAGCGCTGCCGTGCCGCTGCTTACCGCCACTGCGTAGCGAGCTCCAACATAACAAGCAAAGGCCTCTTCGAATTCCTGCACCTTGGGGCCCTGGGTCAGCCAGTCTGATCGCAGGGTCTCAACCACTGCGGCTATGTCATCGTCGTCAACCAACTGCCGACCGTAGGGAATATAATGACGTTGTCCGTTGTCCGTTGACCGTTCACCGACATTCTTCGTGGACCGTTGACCGTTCATTTTATCGCTAACCAACGCACTTTTTCATTCCGCAATTCCGCATTTGATAAC
>CAYSYZ010000002.1:1179-5869 GCA_964435205.1 uncultured Desulfovibrionales bacterium | reverse complement strand
GCGGCACGGAACCTGAAACTCGTAACTCGGAAAATTCGTGCCTATTCGTGTTCATCCGTGGCTAACCCATTAAGATCCTGACAATCTGCGTTCATCCGAGTCCAGCACTCCTTCCTCAGAATTGATCATTTTCAAAATAATTTTCTCATTTAAATGATGAATAGTGGATAATAATTCGTGAGCCGAATCGTCTTCTGTCACTGGGGAGTCGTAGATGATTTCCCTCAAATGATCCTCCGTTAGCCATTCGTCATTTTTATCGCTGCAATATACAAAACCGTCCGACAACCTTTGACCAATATCATATTGCTTTTTACTTTCCCACCAAGAGTAGCTTGGCATGATGATATACATACCATCGTAGGCAACCGTGTTTCTTCCCTCTTCCTCCGTGATCAGGGCCTCATGCAGCTTTTCGCCTGGTCTTATGCCGATAAACTCAACTTCACATCCCGGCGCTACTGCTTTAGCCAGGTCCAGGATCTTCATGCTTGGTATCCTAGGTACAAAAATTTCCCCACCTTGCATATGGCACAGCGCCTTGATAACTAATTCAACAGCCTGATCCAGGGTAATCCAGAATCTAGTCATACGCCGGTCGGTTATGGTTATCTTTCCAGTCTTTTTCTGTTCCCTGAACAGGGGAATAACACTACCACGGCTACCGATGACATTCCCGTACCGGACACAACTGAACCGCGTGCCTCGTGACCCGGAGTAGGAATTCCCCTGGATGAAGAGCTTATCTGCGCAAAGCTTAGTAGCCCCGTAAAGATTGACCGGATTTACGGCCTTATCTGTGCTCAAGGCGACTACCTTCTTTACGCCGGTGTTAATAGCCGCATCAATAATGTTTTGCGCGCCATAGATATTCGTCTTTACAGCCTCAAAAGGATTATATTCGCAGGATGGAACCTGCTTAAGCGCCGCGGCATGTACGACTATATCTACTCCCTCCATCGCCCTTTTTAAACGGTCAGCATCTCTTACATCACCGATAAAGTACCTTAGGACGTCCTCGCCAAATTGTTGGCGCATCTCATGTTGTTTTAACTCATCACGACTGTAAACTCTTATGACCTTTGGGTGATACTTTTCGACCATTACCTTGCAGAAATGCCTTCCAAAAGACCCCGTCCCACCGGTTAAGAGAATCGATTGTTTTTCCCAATCTATCTTTCCGATGTCGGCATTCCCTTTTTTAAGAAGTCTCTTGGCCTGCTCAATTGTTCTATTCTTGACGTGAAGCAATTCCTTGATTTGCATCAATGCATCAATATCCTCATCAGAATATCTCCTCTGTCCACCATCAGTCCTTTTGGGTTTAACAAACCCAGGAAACTCAGACTCCCAATAGCGAATCGTAGATGTTGGAACACCCAACTTCTTGCTCACCTCTTGTACCCTGCACTCCATGTTACGCTCCACTATTAGACCGTTCACCGTTGACTGTTCACCGTTTACCGACCGGATAGCATTGAAATCCTCAATTGCTCTCCGACAATATTTGTTCACGGTTGATCGTTGTTCGTTTTCCGACCAGGCAACCTTCTCACAGTCGAGGGTCCACCAGAGGCGGATGCTACATTTCATTCCGCAATCTTGGTAGTCACCGCGTCTCCCCGGCGTCTGTTTTCGGTCAACGGTTAACGGATAACGGTCAACTATTATTATTACCGTTCTCGGCACATGGGAGAAGAAACTTTAATTTAACTTTCAGCTTCACTTTAGGATTAGCAATTGCTATGCCATGATTATCAATATCTACTTCTCATATAAAACCCGATAGTTAAAATAGGCGCTGCTTTTCCGATAGGGGTAGTAGCAGGCAAGTTTTGCCCAGTCCTAGGCAAAAAAGTCGGAGACTTGACGGTAAACAGTATCGCAGATCACTGGAGAGACTGTGATGGAATAGTTATCTCGAAATTGAAGCTCCCCGTCCGCTCAGGCGGACCAAGGCGGACGGGGAATCTCCGTATGCAAGGTAAAATAGGCATAGTATGCGCTCGCTATGGATGTTAAATTTGGCGCGTAGGACAATTGCAATTTGTAATGCCCGTCACGATCAAGAACAAGCTCTCTGGGGATTGGGGAGGATGCTGTGTACCCTAGGATTGGAACAAAGTTTTCACAATTTACATGCCGAATATAAAGCCCTACTACACGATCATGTCAATTTTACTTAATAGTGTCTCTTGTTCGACTAATTCGATCTGCCGTTGATAGGCCTTAATATGGTATGATGTAAGAATGGAAAACTCTGTGGCACCAAGGTCGTTCGTGGGAGGAGATATATCACTACTTTCCGACTTATCGGGATGTAAAAACGCGATTTAAATTCACCGGAAGGACTTGCGTCCGTAAGTAAAGGGGTAAAGACAGAGGAAGAGAGGTTTTTAACACTGCCTCGCTTTCGATATGGTTCCTATATCATGAGGTCAAAACAATGACATCCACTACCTATAGGTTTGTTTTAAAGTTATTCAAGAAACTGCCGATAAGGCACTTGAAAGGTGAAACATGACTATAACCAACTATCACGTTCAGAATGTCATACGGGCCTATGGCCAACAGATTAATCGCTTCCGTAACGTAAAGAAGGCTCAGCAAAGCGAGGAACAAAACCAGCTCGACCGTATTTCTATATCTTCAGAAGCCAAGAAAAGGCAGGTTATTAAGAACATAGCGGCCGAAATACTTGATAGGCTTACCAACCCACAGAACCGGACCGATTTTGAACGCAGCATCTTAGACAAACTGAGTGAGGAATACGGTTATCCCCTAGACATCCAGCAAAACGAAAATGGAGCAGATATTACCTTTAAGGTCATTGACGAGGAAAATAGGGAAGTGGTAAAATCTATTAGTTTTAATGATTCTAAGCACCTACAAAAAAGGCTGTATGAACTTACCGAACTAGAAGTCCAGAAAAACTTAGCTTAAGGGAGACTTAACAGATGAAAATAACAAATATTGATCCCAAAGAAAATCAAGCTCAGTATGTACAAAATAACCAAGCCACACAGGAAGCGCAGCAGGTGGTTCAGGAAAAAAGCGGGGCACCTAAGGAGTCCCAGGCTGCAGACAGAGTAGAACTTTCAACGGCATCCCGGGATGTCCAGAAGATACAGGAAGTTCTGAAAAGCACTCCGGACGTTCGTACAGAAAAAGTGCAAGAACTCAAATCAAAGATCGAAAGCAATGAGTACAGTGTTGATGCCCGGGAAATCGCCAACAAAATGGTTTCAAATTTGATCGAAGACCTCGCATAAGAGCCCCGTTCATAAACTGTAAAGGCCGGAGAACAAATCTCCGGCCTTTTCTTTTGTCTTCTCTCTCATGCCAACCGTGGAATAATCTTTCAAGGTTGCTTTGTGCCAGAACTTCCCCGGTGAGAAAACCTTATTCCGCCTGCGGCAAAATCGAAGTTTTGGTACTATATCGCTCCGGATCGAGCACAATCTGTTTGGCGAGTCTTTTGGCAGAATTGATAACAATCGGCCCCAGTAAATTAGCCGTCATGTCTCGTGGCTGGTTCTTCGGTATGGTCACAATAGCCAGTAATTCCAATTCCTCTACTTTTTCCGCACCAAGGGTTTCCATAAGTGGCGGACTAACCGGGACATCATAATCCGGCTTAAATATAAGGGGATTAATAACCACAAAGGCCAGGGCAGGCTCCTCTGCTGACTGATACCACAAGAAGGGAGAATTTTCCTTGTGTGGTATTAGGATGTAATTTTTGCAGCTTGGAAAGCCTACTATGCCACTCGGCATATGTATAATATTTTCCTCGGGAACTTCGATCTCACCAAATCTCGTAGACTTAACCTTTATTTTCTGTTCCCCTTCGGTCGGTTTAAACTTCAAGTTGGTTTCAGTTTTCATTCTTTCCGCCTTCCTTTTTCCCTTTCCAGATAACCGATGCCTGATTTAAATCAAAAGGCGCCACCTGTGCAGCATATTGGTTCTCAAGTTGAATAATCCTGTACACCTCCTCGCGATGCACCGAGGCGTCAGAAGGAGCCTCAATTCCTAGCCTGACCTGTTTCCCTTTAACTTCGACAACAAAAATCCGAATGTCATCACCAATAATAATGCTTTCACCTTTTTTCCTCGTTAATACCAGCATTCGCCCTCCATGGCATAAGAATCATATGTTATCAGATAAAATCAGCGAGACTCAACTGCATGACCTTTGAGGCAGCAGTAAGAGCAGCTTGATAGGCAACTTCCTTGGTTTTCAAATTCAATATAGCTTCGGCTAAATCCGTATCCTCTATATCAGATAATTTTGCCTTACTACTTAATTTTAGTTCGCTATATATATATTTTTTAATATCCAACCTATTAGTTTTTGCCCCAAAGTGAGCTATCTTATCATTTATATAATCAGATGCTGAAACCAGATTTCCTAGACTATCCTGGATACCGCTTACATCGTTATTTTCCAGGGCTTCCTTGAGGTCTATCAGATAAGTAAATAGGTTACTTGCAGCATTACCGTTCATGAACGCATCGAGGCCATTTTTGTTAATGGTAAAACTGTTATTCCGACCTATCCATATATCTATATTTTTCTCATCGCCGTTATAAGTGACAGTCCCCGCAACTGAGTCATAGGTAAAAGGAGTTACATCGGTCTTCTGCCCGCTGAAGATATACTTGCCTCCCGACTGGGAATTTCCCA
>CAYSYZ010000002.1:0-1169 GCA_964435205.1 uncultured Desulfovibrionales bacterium | reverse complement strand
CCTCTACTGCTGCCGAAGCCCGCGTAGCTGCGCTCTGTGTAGCATTAGCCATCTGAACAGCTAATTCTCGAGCACGGGATATGACCTCATCCGTCTGCCTCAACGCCACCTCCCCGCTATCCACCCACGATTGACAGTGAGAAATATTACGCTCATACTGCCCTATTTCGTCTATAATGGACCTTATTCCCAGGGCATTAGCCAACCCAACCGGGTCGTCAGACGGCAGGCTATATTTCTTGCCGGAGGCAATGCTCTCGTTTAGCGTGCGCATATCGTTGGCCAGGCCATCCAGATTGGCAATTATTGAACCATAAATATTGTTCATAGTAATACGCATAGCTGATCACCTCTACCTGGTGGAAAGAAGCGTTTGCATCATCTCATCCGCGGTCTGGATTAACTGAGCTGCTGCCTGATATCCATGCTGGTACTTGATTAAGTTGGCCATTTCCTCGTCCAGGGAAACGCCAGAAATAGAATCGCGGAGCTGGCTTAGCTGATTAACAAGGGTCTGATTAAATTCATGATCGCGGTTATAACCCCGGGCCGCAATCCCAATTTCTCCGACCAGAGCATTATAGTAGTCCCCAAAAGTTATTGATTGCCCGCCGATGTCCACCGGAGTAATCTGCAGGTCAGCCAAAGCCAGCGCATTTTCATTATCGCCGAGGCTATAGTTGCCAGACGAATCGATCGTCCCTGTAGTTATGTTATCCATATTACTGGTAACGACTGAATTAAGGGATATGGTTCCGGAATCGTAGCCGTCAAAAAAGGTATTGATGCCCAGGGCAGCCAGAACGGAGGAGGTGTCATCTGAGAAACCAAAACCAACCGCAGTGGGCTCCTCAGTGGTATTTAAACTTATGGTCAGTTTGCCATTACTCACCGATGCGTCAAGACCAGAAATAGTGCCGATTGCCGTAGCAAGGGCATCCAGTGTGGTGACGTCTGCATCTATGGTAACGGTATTGGCAGTGCCACCGATATTATCATATAACCATAACTTAAAAGTACCGTCCTGTACCATATCATAGAAAGGCAAACCGGAGTCAATAGTTCCCACCTCTTTGTCCTTGTCGCTGGAGGCGTACGTGCCCGTCACTGTTGTAAGGGGCACCAGGCCGATACCCTGGCTATGTTGGCTGTTTACCTCTCTAATTAAA
>CAYSYZ010000001.1:0-54587 GCA_964435205.1 uncultured Desulfovibrionales bacterium | reverse complement strand
TACGGCTAAGAAAGAGGGACGTCTGATAGAGGGACGCTCTTTGGAAGAACTGAAGCAACTGGCAATGAGGCAGGAGGGAGCTATACAGACACAAATGGGTTCGGTGGCAGCAGATTCTGAACCGATGTCCAGGTCTGCTCCCCATACGCGGAATAGCGTTGACCACCAGTTTGGTGAGGACGAAGAGGCGCTGGCCCGGCAGGCCGCAGAGATATTGGGGAGGGATAAGGTTATCTCCCTTGATACCATCGTTGGCGACGGCCGAGACGGAGTTACAGCCCGATTCATAGTCCCGGAACAGTATGCCCAACTCGCCTACGGGCTTAAGCTCCTTCTGGACTATCCTTCAGCCAGGGTAGTTGAAGATCCAACCTACACTATCGTTTACTTTACTGATGAGGCCTTTGAATACAACAAATCCAGGAAACTTCTAGACAAGGATATTACGGTTCGCCTCGCCATGGGTGAGAAGAGGGGAGACCAGGTCAAGATATGCAGAAACACCATGTACCTTGGTGAAGGCAAAAAGGGAGTTTTCCAGTTTGAAAACTGGCGGGCTAAGTCTATTGATAAGGTAGGGATCTTCCTCCATGCTGGCACCAGGAGGGATTCTTTGTGGATATATGACCTGGAAACCGAAAGACCGGAACTAAAAGAGGTTGTTACTGCGGTTTCCGGCCTAACTGCTACGGGTAAGACCACAACCCTGTGCCGAAAATTCGGGAAGTTGCCGCGGGAAGGTTCGGAGATGATCGGGGATGACGGGGGTACAGTGGGTTTTGACGGCAGTTATGCGGCGTTTGAGATGGGCGGGCTTTATGTCAAGACAGAAGGCCTGGATGAAAGCCAGCCGGAAATATTGCGTGCTGCTCAGTCTAAAGAAGCATTTCTAGAGAATGTGGCCATCAGCAAATATCCATACATGCCGGATTTCAAGGATATTTCCAAGACGGGTAACGGACGAGCGGTTATTACCCGGGAGAACCTGGAAATAGCCAGCAAGACTCTAAGGGCTGACAAAATTGATTATATAATCATCCTGACGCGGAACCCGCTGGTGAATGCTATTTCTAAGCTCACACCGGAACAAGCCACTATGCAATTCATTTATGGGGAGTCGATTGAGAGCACCGGTGGCGACCCGGAAGAGGCAGGAAAGTTTAAAAGAGTTTTTTTCCTGGACCCGTTCATAGCTGGTAATAGGTTTGAGCATGTCATGATTTTTTATGACATTGTCAGGCGAAATCGCATAAAATGTTATCTGTCCAATACCGGAACCATAGGCCCTCACGAGCAAAAAGTTAGTTTGCGGCAATCACTGGCTGCCTATAATGACCTTCTTCGTATGCAACTTCGCTTCAGCTTTGAACCGGACCACTTAGGTTATCATTTCCCGATAAAGTGTGATCGGGCCAACCTGGATCTGATGAACGCCTATCGGTTATTTGAGGACAAGACGTTGCTCGAGAAAAAACTCAAAAATTTCTTTAAGGGGCGTCAGCAATATCTGGAAGAATTCGAAGGGAAATACGGCCGGATTCCGGAAAATATACGGGAGTCATTACCTTACCGGTATACGGAATTTTCAAAGGCGGAAAGAGTAGAAACTGAGTAAAAAAGTAAAACCGGGCTTAACCGGAGGGAACATTATAGTCTAGGTCCCGATTCGTTTTCTAAGATCTTGCGTTAGTTGGTTTGTAACGTTCTCTCCCAAGTGCATCTCCTTTGCCTGTCTCTCAAAAGTTTCCCATTCCTTTTTGAAAAGGCTTTTGGCAATCGGCATCAGACTTTCCTGCATTTTCCTTTGTGAGGCGTTCGGTCTGAGCATCTCTATGAAAGCGAAGAAGGAGAGAAGCCGTTTAAAAACTCCTATTTGGTACGGATCGATGGGTAACCCAGTTTCAATTTTATTTCCGAGAGACAGGCCAAGTTGCCTTAGCTGCGTCCACAGCGGAACCCTTATCTGGGTCTGAACCATTCCATCCAATAACAAAAACTCTCGACAGATGTCACCGTATTGGGCAGGGAAAAAATCTTCTATAACTAGAATTTCTCTATACCAGGCAGTAAACCTCGTTTTCAGGTAGTCAATGAGGGTCATGAAATCTATCTGAGATCTCCGGGTAGATAGCTGTTCCACGGTAATTTGGGCCAGGTCTGCTATTTTGGACAGGTTCTTGCCCGGGCTAACGTAAATGTGTAGAAGGGCTGCAGTGTATTCCTGTTCGGAATAGACAATCGGTTTTCCCTTGATGGTAGCCGAAGGTGGGCGCTCCCGATATCGCTGCAACGCCTCGCCTATCCATCGTGCTGCCAGGAAAAAATTACCCATAAGACTACCGGCGAGATGCTTTCAGGCTTTGCACTCCTTCTGTATGATCTCTTGCACTGCATCCCGACAGACCCGGGCGAAGTCTTCCGGATAATGACCGATGATCCAGCGCTGTAGACCCTCGCTGAACCCGCCGGGAGATTCCGGATGTTTAGGAAGGAAACAATAGATGAGGCGCTGGTCGTGGTCTGGGTTGTCAAGTCTCTTAGATATCTCGTAGGCTGTAATCATTTCTGCTCCGAGATTCTCCAGCACTTTCATAGTGACTAAAATGGTGCGATCAAGAGATTTGCGGACCTGTGTATCTGTCTCGATGATGTTTCCGTATTTTCCTTTTGTTATGACCTGGACTTCTCCTTGCGCACGCTGGGCCTTAGGTACAAAGGCCATCACGTTCTCATCCTGATAGAAGATCAATCCGCTTTCTTTGTCTGAGCGACCATCCATCCTTTTGTTGTTTTGAATGGCATCAAGATATGTTTTAAAGAAATTTCGATGGGTTTTCGCTTTATACTCCTGGCAGAATTGGGCTACCAGGTCTCCTTGTACATATGTATTCATGGTAGACTGAATCAATTCGTTTTTTCCCTCTGTAAAGCCGGGGATGCAACAGGGTACGAGGGCGAACTGTTGGTGTATCTGTTGGTGTGAGGCATTAAGGCGGTATCCGGAAGGAGAAAGGTCAAAGCCAAAATTTTGGCCCCAGATAGTGGCGTTCAGTAGTAGGCGGCCGCCGCGTCCGACCAGTTCCTCTATCTTATGGAGTAGGCGTAGCCGCAAGTCTTCCAACTCATCCGTGGACAGGGATCGCCTTTCCGCCGGTACCGCAAGCCCCAATTTGGCGGCCAGCTGGACGTAGACCCTTTGGTAATATAAGTGGCGGAGCCCAGTAACGTCTTGGTCTGTAAGGGACGTAATTTCATAGCGGATAGCATCGTGAGCCATATTTGCTGCGTAATGCCCCCAAGGGACGTAGCTGTTTTCCCGGAGGTATTCCCAAATGTGTGTGCCGGCTTGCACGTATTCCCCCACAATCGGGCTTTTGCCCTGTACACCCGGGGTTAAGACCATATGTCGTTTGTAAGTGTCCGGAAGAAAAGGATTATTAGACACGACATCAAAAAGATGCCAATCTATAATTGCCGGGCGTAATTTGCCTTGTTCGGTCTGCTCGTAGCTAATGCCTAAAGGGTTTTCAGTTTCTGGGTCATACTCAAGTGCACAAGATAGTTTCGCCAACTGGGCGAGGACCTGGGGATCAGTGGATGTTTTGGCTAAGGCAATAAGTGCCGGATGCGGCAGGTTTTTAAGTGTCGGGATATCTATATCAGTTCGCTTCGTCAAGGCATGACCGGAAGGATCACGCTTAAGGGGGTTACCGGTTGCCACCATCTGGTCGGCATACGGTTTCAGAATGAAGGTGGCTCCCATGAAAGGAAAGGCATTGGGGATTTCAAAGACCCAGGATGAACCAGTAACATGCACATTGCCGGGGGGGAAGTTATCTCGATTATCAACAGCTGCCTTTTTAGAGGAATGTCCAATGGTTACGATATAATCGTTTTCCCGCAGATTAAAGGCGGTATACTCTGGCTTGTGAATCCCATAGCTAAATTCACCCGAGGGCGTCACGCAGGTCCTGGGAAAATTAGGCATCATGCAGCTTCCTTTCTGGCAATAGATAGAAAGGGTTTTTCTTGATACTCTCAAATAACATTTGGTCGGGGGTGTGTCAATTTGATTTGCCTCTCTCTTGATGGTATTACTGTACACTCTTTGGTAACTTTGTGCCAAGAGGAGGGAAGCCAGCGTATAGGATGCGCATAGGTGTTCAAGTCTCTATTGCCGGTGGCTTAGATAAGGCTATTGATCGGGCGGTGAGTCTGGGTTGTACAACCATGCAGATCTTTGCGCGTAATCCACGGAGATGGGACGTTGCGCCTCTTTCGCCACAGATAACCGGTTTATTTCGGGATAAGCAGCGGTGCTCTGACATTAGACCGATAGTTATCCATACACCTTACCTGGTAAACCTGGCTTCTTCGGAAGACAACCTATTCAAGAAATCAGTGGACACGGTACTGGAGGATATTCGGCGGGCGGAGGCCTTAGGCATAGAGTATGTAGTAACTCACGTAGGCAGTGCGCGAGGACAAAGCCTGCAGATGGGATTGGCCAGAGTAAGTTTAGCTCTTGACCATATACTAAGAAAAACGGAACATAGTGCAGTCCAACTGCTCCTGGAAAACACGGCAGGCTCCGGACACCTAATAGGGGCTGCGCTAGAACACATAGGGCAACTGATCCGGGACGCGGGTAGCCCGCCAAGACTTGGATTTTGCTTTGATACCTGTCATGGTTTTGCTAGCGGGTATGAACTGCGAGCCAGGGCGGCACTGGATGATCTTCAAAGCCAGATAGGCAGAGAGCTCGGTCTCGATCGATTAAGGATAGTACACCTTAATGACTGCAAGGGAGACCTCGGTTCTCGTATCGACAGGCATGAACATATCGGGGAGGGCTATATCGGGGTAGAAGGTTTTATTCTTCTTCTCGGGCACCCTCTTTTTAGTGGAGTTCCCTGGATCCTTGAGACTCCAAGAAAATCAGATAACGATGATAGGCGTAACCTGGCCACGATTACAGGGTTGAAACTGGAAGACTGACGGAGGTATTTTATGCGGCTCAAGGGTCTATCGACCGTTATGAAAAAAGCGCCCCAAAAATCTCTTGACAAAAATATCCTTTTATCATATACGAGCTCAATGTCAGCTGAGCCGGGGTTACAGGGACTGTGAGTGACGAAGAGATTAGAGATTTCTTGTGTCTGAGCCCGATTTATGATCGGCTATCCGACAGCGAAAAAGTGACTCTCCTGGAAGAAATAAAAAGTCGGTATTTTCAGTTGTGCGAGTCCGAGTCCATTTCCTACAAAGTTAAGTCCGCCCGATAATCCTTAAATCACCTTTCCGCTTTCCGTAGAATATATCCTTAAAAAGGTTGATTTTTTTTGCATATTCGGGGTATTTTGACACTATATACTTAAAATATTGGTCTTATGGTACGTAAATGAAACAAAGAAAAATCCACTTTTCAATTTGGTATTTTATTGTCGCTATGGCGGCGTTGGTCCTGTTCCAATATTACTTTACGGCGCAGCAACAGGTGACGCTCTCTTATAGTGAGTTCAAGGAGCTAGTTCGTCAGGGCCAAGTGAATGACCTAGTCATTGCCAAAGACTCAATTCGCGGCAAGTTAGGTCCGGGGGCAGCCGAAACACTCGTGAGGATGCGGAATATAACGGACAAAAGTGCGGTTGCTCGGCTGGCTAGGGAGAAGGTCTTTTATGCCGTGCGCATGGAAGATCCGGACCTCGTCAAGGAGTTAGAAGCCAGTCGTATTAAATTTACGGCTCGGCCAGAGATGACCTGGCTGACTACGTTACTTTCGTGGGTTGTGCCGATATTCATATTTGTGGCCATTTGGGGATATTTTTTGCGGCGGATGCGAGCCGGAGCAGAAGGCGGTTTTATGGCTATTGGTAAGAGTAAAGCAAAGGTTTATGTTGAGGATGAGACAAAGGTTACTTTCGAAGACGTGGCTGGAGTTGATGAGGCAGAAGAGGAACTGAAAGAAGTCATCGAATTTCTGATAAACCCGACTCGGTTCCAGAGCTTGGGCGGAAAAATACCGAAAGGAGTCCTATTACTTGGTCCACCGGGTACGGGTAAGACGCTGCTGGCTAAGGCTGTAGCCGGAGAAGCAAAAGTGCCTTTCCTGAGCTTGAGCGGATCTTCTTTTGTTGAGATGTTTGTGGGTGTAGGAGCCGCACGGGTCCGGGATCTGTTTGCTCAGGCCGAGCAAAAGGCCCCCTGTATCATCTTTATTGATGAGATCGATGCCCTAGGGAAGGCACGGGGTATCAGCCCGGTTTCTGGTGTTGATGAACGTGAACAGACGTTGACTCAGCTCCTTTCTGAACTTGACGGATTCGATACGAAAAAGGGCGTAATCATCATGGCTGCGACTAACCGGCCAGAGATTTTAGACCCGGCATTATTGCGACCCGGCCGCTTTGATCGTCATGTCTTGGTTGACCGTCCTGATCTCAAAGGGCGGGAAGCTATACTAAAGGTTCACCTGCGAAGGGTAGTGGTAACTCCAGATCTGGATATAAAAATAATTGCTGCCCGTACACCGGGAATGGTAGGAGCCGACCTGGCCAACGTCGTTAATGAGGCGGCCCTGCTTGCGGCTCGCAAGAACAAATCCCAGGTTGAAATGTCGGATTTTGAGGAAGCAATTGATCGGGTACTGGCGGGGCTAGAGAAAAAGAGCCGGGTGATCACCAAGAAAGAAAAAGAAGTGGTCGCCTACCATGAAGCCGGGCATGCCCTGGTAGCCCTGTCTTTAGCACATGCAGACCCAGTTCACCGTGTTTCCATTATTCCACGTGGTGTTGCAGCGCTTGGTTATACCCTACAACTTCCTACGGAGGACCGCTATTTGATGACCAAGTCAGAACTGCTGGACAAGATTGCAGTTCTTCTGGGTGGCCGGGTTTCTGAAGAGATAGCTTTTGGAGAAGTTTCAACAGGTGGACAGAGCGATCTCCAGAAGGCGACGGATATATCCCGGAGTATGGTTACGGAGTATGGGATGAGTGAAGAGCTGGGGCCACAGACCTTCGGACAGCGAAGACCTTTATTCCTCGAAGTTACTCTTCCACGGGGGAGGGAATATAGTGAAGAGACAGCCCGGCAGATCGATGCAGCGGTAAAAAAGCTGGTTGTTCTTTGCCATCAAAGGGCAAAAGAGATCCTAATGGAAAAAAGGGAAAGCTTGAATCTACTTTCTAAGGTTTTACTGGAAAAGGAAGTTGTAGAAGGTGAAGAACTTAAAAAATTGGTATCCGGACGCGCCTAAAATTGGCTTGACAAAACAGGGTGATGTTGTCATGATTTCAACATTCTAGATGCTTATCCTAGCGTGGAAGGAGACTTTTAATGTTAGTTAAAGGTTGGATGGCTAGCGAAGTTACGGCTATAGATGAAAACACATCTATGATGAAAGCCACTCAGATAATGAAGGAACATAACGTTCGCAGGCTACCGGTATTACGGAAAGGAAGGCTGGTGGGCATAATAACTGACCGAGACCTGAAGGATGCTGCTCCTTCCAAGGCCACCTCCTTGGATGTCCATGAGTTGTACTATCTCCTGTCCGAAATAAAGGTCAAAGACCTTATGACCAAAGATCCTATCGCCATTAATGGAGATGATACGGTGGAGAAAGCTGCCGTTATCATGCTGGAAAACCGTATTTCCGGTCTGCCGGTAGTGAACAATAAAGGCGACCTCATCGGGGTGATTACTCTAACCGACGTCCTGAAGGTACTGGTGAACATTACCGGCATATATCAAGGGGGAATCCAGTTTGCCTTTAGCATTGAGGATCGTCCTGGCTCTATAAAGGAAGTGGCCGACGTAATCCGCGCCCATGGTGGGCGTATGGTAAGCATACTAACTTCCTGGGACTCATGTGAAAAAGACTGCCGGCACGTATTCATCCGCATCATGGACATGGAAAGAGAGAAATTAGCTGCGCTGACGAAGGATCTAGAAAAGCACTTTATCGTCCTTTACACTACGAAAGACGACCTGTCAAACATACCGCACCGCTTCCTTCCGAAAACGAGGTCTTAGCTGTATATTTCTGCTAAGGCTTGGATTTCCTGCAAGAAAACAGGATAAGGGTATCTCCGCCAGGACATGCGAATCCAAAGGGTTAGATATGTCCAGGAGGTCCGATCGCAGGCGATTTCATTGAGGTTGAATGGTTGTTACATATTTGAATTTGCCGTTCTCTACCTTTATTATCACGGCTTGCTTGATGGTTTCCCGGCCCTTTATGGTTATTTTTCCAGTGACCCCTTCAAAATTGGTGGTTTTAGCCAGGGCGTCTTTTATTTTTCCAGGTTGACTGGAGCCAGCTTTTTCAATGGCATCCAGCAAGAAGTTATAGCTGTCATGGGAAAGGGCGCTGACAGAATCCGGAGCGGTCTTGTTTACCTCACGGAATTTTGTTACGAACAATTGGGCTGTTTTGGTCGTAGGTCCCTTTTCATCGAAGTGTGAGGTAAAGTATAGTCCCTCCACTGCCGGCCCACCAATCTTGATTAGCTCATTTGCCTGAGCTGCATCACCAGAGACGATGGTTGAGCTAATCCCGAGCTCGCGTGCCTGCCTGGCAATAAGGGCGTCTTCCAGGAAATATCCCGGGACATAAATAATATCCGGTCGTACACTTCTGATGCTGCTCAGTTGTGCCGTAAAGTCGAGGTCGCCACCTTGATAGGCCGTTCTGATGGAAATCTTCCCGCCTGACTTGATGAATTCACGCATGAAAAAGTTCGACAAACCCACCGAGTAATCCTGGCCGATGTCAATCATTACGGCTGCGGTGCGGGCTTTGAGGTATTCACGTGCAAACCTTGCCGCTACATAGCCCTGAAAGGGGTCCGAAAAACAGACCCGGAAGATGTATTGGTTGTTTTGTGTCACCAGGGGATTCGTAGCCCATGGGGTAACCATGGGAATTTTTGCTTTTTCTGCTATCGGAGCGCCAGACAGCGTGTTGGAGCTGGTGAGTTCACCGATTATGGCTATGGTCCGTTCTTTTTCGATAAGCCTGGAGACGGCACTGGCCGCCTCCACTTTATCGCTTTTATCGTCAACAAGGATAAGCTGGACCGGTCGGCCTAACACCATGGGTCGCTCCTTGTGCACCATCTGTAGTCCTTTCCATGCTACCTGTCCGTAGACCGCAGCAGGACCGGTCATGGGGAGATAGACACCGATACGTACCGGCTCAACCGCTAGAGTACCAGAAGGAAGGAGAAAGATAGAGAACCCGATCAGTAACCTAAGGCAAGGGAGCAAGAGATTTTTCTTCATAGAACCTACCCTTAAGATTAGTGCTTGTGGCCAGAGATAGGAGTTATTCATAGCACGAAGCTCAGACAGGAACAAGTATAAATCGGAAGCAACATAGTTCGGGGGCCCTGGAAAAAGCCCACCTAATTATGACCAGTCCGGGCTCTTATTCTGGCGATTTAGCAAAAAGGCGGGCGCCCAAGACACCTATTTCATACAGTATGATGAGGGGAACGGCCAACATTACCTGGGATACGACATCGGGCGGGGTAAGTACGGCTGCCAGTATAAAAATAAGGAGGATGTAATACTTGCGCCTGGCGCGCAAATCTTGATACGTGAGAATATCCATTTTTGCTAGAAAGACCAAAAAAAAGGGTATTTCAAAGGCAAGACCGAAAGCGAGAAGGGCCTTAGAAGCAAAGACAAGGTAGCTCTTAATAGTGATAAATGGTTTTAAGGATTGCGCTGCAAAACCCAGAAGGAAATTGAGAGCCAGAGGCAGGATCACAAAGTAACCAAAAATCGCTCCGCCGAAGAACAAAAGCGTGGATGAACCGATAAAGATGAGCGTATTTTTTCTTTCTTTCCCTTGCAATCCGGGCGATAAGAATCTCCATACCTGGTGGAGGATTACGGGGAAGGCGATAAAAATTCCTATGACCAGAGAAATTTTAAAGTAGGAGACGAAGGCCTCGGGGAGTCCGGTATAAACAAGTTTGTTACCTGGGCCTATTACCCTGAATAGCGGAGCCGCAAGGATTGCGAAGATTTTCTCGGCAAAGGCATAAGAAATGAGGAATCCGGCGCCTATGGCCGAAAAAGATATGATCAATCGATTGCGTAGTTCTTTAAGGTGAGCAGTAAAGGGTAGCCGGAAATCAGCCACGGACGGAGTCCTTGGCACCCGTAGGATGCGAGACCTTTTTCTCTTTTTCGGACGTTTCTATTTCCGATGTTTCCGGGACACTGTCAATTATCGTTTGCTCTTCTGTTTCCAGGTCATCCCGGTTCAGGTTTTCTTTGATCTCGGAGGCGGCCCTTTTGAACTCGGCAATGCCTCGGGCCAAGGAACGAGCCAGTTCCGGCAATTTTTGGGGACCGATAACAATTAGAGCTATGACCAGGATCAGGAGAAGTTCCGAAAAGCCTATGCCAAACATGGGAGTTAACCTTTATCTTCGCCAAATGGTTTGACTCTAAAACTTTTTAGGCCGGGCGTCAAGTAAGACGTTGCTTGGAGCAGTTCAGGCCTTGAAATCAGCGTGGAATTCGCTAGCCGAAAACTGTTATGCAGAGGTTAGATCATAACATTGTTGCAATAGGGTCGCAGAAAGGGTATCTGTTTGCGAACTTCCTTTGTGTGAACAACTTACGTTGAGTCGAAAGATCTGGCTTATGACCAAAAGTCTTGATATAGATGCGAAAGAATGCAAGGCCTGTGGGGCCTGCGAGGAAATATGTCCCGAGATTTTTAAGGTCAGTGAGGACCTCGGGCGGGCCCTGATACTGGATTTGCAGGAATACCCCGAAGATAAGATTGAAGAGGCCATCATTGCCTGTCCAGGTCGCTGTATTCAATGGCATGCAGTATTTGAATGTTTTTGCCAGAAATACCAAGAAAGTATCAAGACAACCACTCCCGCTTGTCCCCACCCTAAGGATTACTGCCAGCTCAGATCTTCATGCCCCCTTCATTTCCTGGAAAAGCACGGTGCTCCTTAGGATCCGCTAGAATGCAGGCTAGGTTTAACACCACCGGTGGTCTCTGTTCAGCTATGGCTGATCTTCTTGGACAGAGGTTCCGAATTTTTTCCGCAGTTGCCGGTCGGATTCTAATATCTGTTTTATGTTATTACCTGTTATTTCCCAGGAATATTTACCTTTTACATCGCGTTTCAAGTGAATGCGGAATTTGTGGTCGATACTGGGCTGTTCCACCGGACGCAAGGGCGAGTCGTTTGCAGTCTGTCTTTTCTCCGTGGACACGTCTATGTGCGAGGCTTTAGCTGGCACTGCGATAGGTGGGTTCGTCTCCCCAGACGGGCTACAATTAAGGCCGCCCAGAGATGTAAGAAGCATTATAGCAACGCATATGGATGGTTTCTGCAACTTTTTTCTTACCAATTCCTGACGGCTTCGTAAAAAGTCCATTTGCTGCGTTGCGTGGCATCCTTCGTCACTGCGGCGTAGCTATAAGTACGCCTCATTCCTCGGGACTTGCGCGCCTTGCAACTGAAGCTTTTTACTGTGCCGTCCAAACCTTGACTTTTTACGAGATCATCATTCTTGTAGCTCCGCAGAAAGATGGGAACTACGCATCTTCCTTTGTCTCTTATCGTTAAACGCATTGGCAAACTGAAACCGGCGATGTTTTTCTGTTGGCAAAACTATCCCTTAGGATTATTTTGTAGGCGCCTTTGAAACAGAATTTTCCTGGGCAGGGGAAGTATAGGCAAGCGGTTACTGGGCAGGATTTAGCTCAAGTGAATGTCCTCGTTTTTCTCGTAATCAGTGTTGGTGTCTTTTTTCTTGCATACAAATTCTATGCGGGTCGTATCGAGCGTATGCTCGGTGCGTCCGATGATAATGGGGTCCCTGCCGTTACCCATTATGATGGTGTTGATTATGTGCCCACAAAGCTTCCCGTCGTGTTTTCTCATCATTTTGCTTCCATAGCCGGTGCCGGCCCTATCATTGGTCCGGTGGTGGCTTTGATTTACGGTTTTGCTCCGGCCTGGATATGGATTGTTGCCGGTGCCATTTTTTTTGGCGCTGTGCACGACTATACAGCCCTATTTGTCAGCATGCGCGAAAAGGGGCGCTCTATGGCCGAGGTGGCCCGTATATCCATGGGCAAGGCGGGCTTTGTCTTATTCATCCTTTTCACCCTGACCATGGTTTTCTTGGTAATGGGGGCGTTTCTCAGGCTTACGGCTACTGCTTTAACCTCTGTCGTGAACCTTGATATTATAGGGCTAGATGAGAGTCAGACTATTCTGCGCACGGTGACGGTTGCGGGGACAAAGACGGTCCGGGCGGCTATCGGCGGTATTGCGTCTACGTCTGCCATCTTCATTACTTTCATGGCTCCCATTGTCGGCTACATCCTTTATAGGAAGAAGGTTGGAACCGGCTTGGGGGCGATAATGGCCTTTACCATATGCCTTTCTTCCGTGGTCATAGGCTTTAAATATCCTTTGAGCCTTTCCCCAACCATCTGGATGCTTGTTCTCTCTCTCTATGCTCTGGTGGCGGCGGGCATCCCGGTATGGATTATCCTTCAGCCAAGGGACTATATTAACTCCTTCATTCTTTATACCGGCATCATACTTCTTACGGTCTCTATTGCTGTAGCCGGCCTCTCAGGGGCAACAGTTCGTGCCCCGTTAATAAATATAAACCTGGGTGCAGTGAAGCTTGGTCTCCTGTGGCCAGTTCTCTTCATCACCATAGCCTGCGGAGCCATTTCCGGGTTTCATGCTCTGGTATCTGGTGGTACCACTTGCAAACAGTGTGCATGTGAGAGTGACGCTAAGAAAATAGGTTACGGAGCCATGCTGCTTGAAGGTTTATTGGCGGTTATTGTCCTGATAATAGTTGCCGGTGGCCTGTCCTATAGCGAGTACTTGGGAACAGTCTTTCCGGATATCCCTGGCACTAGAAGCAACCCGGTTCTGGCCTTTGCCCTGGCGACCGGGCGGGTTATGAGTAATTCTCTGAACGTACCAGTCTATCTTGGGACGATATTTGGAATCCTCCTGGTCGAGGGGTTTTTAGCCACCACGCTGGATACGGCGGTCAGATTAAATCGTTATCTTTTCGAGGAGTTATGGGGTGTTATATTTAAGCAAGTCCCCCGTTTATTAAGATCATATCTTTTTAACGCGGGGCTTTCGGTAGTTATTATGTACGCCCTGGCGTATAAGCAGGCCTTTTTCATGCTCTGGCCGGTGTTCGGTACGGCAAACCAGCTTCTGGCTGGCCTCACGCTGACGGCAGTCAGTATATGGTTTGTTCGCCAAGGCAAAGCGGCCAGCCCCGTTACTGTGCTTCCAGCCTTGTTCATGATGGGTACAACGATCTTTTCGCTTTTCTATCTTCTGGTTAAGAAGGATGGGTATCTGGCTGCAGGAAATTATGTGTTAACCGGTGCTACTCTCACTCTCATAGCCTTGGCGATAGGCGTGGTGTTGGTGGCCCTAAAAAGCTTCAGGGCCTGGGCAAAAGTGAGGAAGGCCTCGGTTTTGTTTCCCGGTCAGCGCCGATGATGTACCTCTGTGGTCTTCTCTTCTGCTGCTACATCCGGACCCGAGATTTGCAGACCCGCTTAGGCGATGACCAAGCCAGTTACATCTAGTTTTCTTTTCAGCATTCGTCATCAGTGCATCGGCTTAAATCCCCTTTTGGGCTATAACATTGGCTAAGTCAGCAAGCCGACAGGAGTAAGCCCATTCATTGTCATACCAGCAGACCACTTTTGCCAGGTTACCTCCCATTACTTGTGTAAATTCGGCATCGATTATGCTGGAATGGGGATCACCTTTAAAATCGGACGAAACCAGAGAATCCTCTACATAAGACATTATGCCTTTTAATGGCCCGCTGGCAGCGTTTTTCAGTATTTGCCTCAGGTCGTCTGTGGTGGTGTTTTTCTCCAGTACGGCCGCAAAATCTACCACGGATACAGTCGGAGTGGGAACCCTTAATGAATAACCATCGACCTTGCCCTTGAGTTCCGGTATAACCAGTGCCAGTGCTTTCGCTGCTCCGGTCGAGGTAGGGATTATATTGCAGGCGGCCGCCCGGGCCCTCCGCAGATCCTTATGGGGCAGATCGAGGATGCGCTGATCGTTGGTATAGGAATGTACAGTGGTCATGACACCTTTAATAATGCCGAAATGATCGTTAATAGCCTTTGCCGGTGGGGCCAGACAGTTAGTGGTGCAGGAGGCGTTTGAGATTATATTGTGCCTGACCGGGTCATAATCGCGCTCATTGACCCCCATAACGATTGTAATGTCCTCTTCCTTGGCCGGAGCGCTTATGATTACTTTTTTGGCCCCTGCTTCTCTGTGCAGGTTGGCCTTTGGTCCGGTACGGAAAAGGCCGGTGGATTCAATAACAATGTCTACATCGAAATCGTGCCACGGTATCTGTGCGGGATCGCGCTCAGAAAAATTTTGAATTATCCAGTTACCCACCACCATTTCGCCTTCACGAATTTCTGCCTGGACGTTAAATCGCCCGTAGTTCGTGTCGTATTTCAGCAGATGGATATTGGTGTGCACGTCAAAAAGGTCATTAATCGCTGCTACTTGCAAATTTTCCGAATGCCTTTCGAGTATGGCCTTTAGCACCTGACGGCCGATGCGTCCAAACCCGTTTATACCTATTTTTGCTTTTCTCATGGTGGTTTCTCCTGTTTTTAATCGTCGAAGAGTCTATACTCGTAAGCGGCCAGTAGCTCATAATCCGCTTTCAGCGCTTGATGTAATCGGGCATTCTCGATGGCAATGGCACTTAGGTTGGCTATGGCAGTCAAGAATTCTGTTTCCTCAGGGGTAAAATCCCTGCACGTGGCCGAGTAAACACGGAGGACACCTATTGCTCGATCTTCCACCATAAGAGGTACAACCATTACCGAGGCAATGCCCTCCTCTTTTGCTTTTTCTGGATATTGAAAGCGTGGATCGGTGCAGGCATTGCGGATAGCGACTTTATTACCGGCAAGGGCTTCCTGGTCAATCCCACTTTTTTCTACTTCTACTGCACCCTTGCGCAGGTAACCCCTGGTCAGGCCATAAGCAGCTCCCACAAGTAAACGCTTGCCTTGCTTATCGAGCAGTCTTATGGAACAGGCCTTGGCCTCCATAGCCAAAGTAACGTGTTCTGCTATTTTCTCCAAGACGGTTGTCGGATCAAGGCTGGAGTTTATAACTCTAGCCACCTCGTAGAGAGACCGGTAATAATCTTTTTCTTTGTTTGCCATAAAATTAGCTTTCCCCCTTGCTAGGCTTTTTATCTCACATGATTCGCTAAGTCTATATATTATCGGAAAGACTACGATGGTGTAAATGTAAACATTAAAGCATAAAGATTGTTTTGGGGAAAGGCGGAAATATTGATGTCTGGAAAAGAGGTAGCGACTAGAACTTTGGCCGGGACAGATTTTTTTATTTATCAGTTGCTGCTGTGGACTGAAGGGCTTCTTGGGCTTCTTTAAAAGAATGGTCGATCTTCAGAGCATTCTGCCATTTTTTCCTGGCTTCCGATACCTTACCCATTTTTTCGTAAACCAAACCCAGGTAATAATGAATTTCAGGGTCATTTTTCGTCCGCAGCTGCGCCTCTTTCAAATGATAGATCGCCTGAGGATAATCATTCTTAAGATAATGAACTTGCCCCATTGTTTTCCAGCAGAGACCGCTCTGGCTATCCATTTCGAGCGCCTTTTGACATAGCACATGGGCAATTTCGAGGTCGTTTTTTAGTTCCGCATAGAGGACACCCAAACGACTGAAGGAAAAGGCGTCGGCCGGGTTGACCTTGACGGCTTTCTTAAATGCAGCCATGGATTCTTTTTTTAGATTCAAGGCAAGGGAAGACTCACCTATGAACCGGTAGATGTAGCCTTTTGCATCCGGACACCGGGCTGCTTTTTGAAAATAATTAATAGCGTCAACCCACCTCTTCTGCTCCTGTGATAATTTTCCAAGTTGGAAGAGAACGTCAAAATGATTGCCATTCAATGAGGCCGCTTGTTCCAGGGCAGGAAGAGCCTTGTCTGGCATACCAGCTTTGAGATAGACAGAGCCCAAATTGTACCGGGCCATAAAACTATCTTTATCAATGGCCAAGGTTTCTTCGAAACAGGAGATAGCCCTTTTACAGTACTTGAGTTGCGCGTAGCAAACCCCAAGGCTGTTTAGTAGATTAACGTTCTGTCGGTCGAGGGACAGTCCTTTTCTGTATTCCATGATAGCCGCATGGATGTGACCGCCATTGAAAAACATATCCCCGCTTATGTTAAGACTTACGGCATCAAAGGGGGTGATGGTGTCCGGCCCAAAGAAACCTGTATGTACGAGTGCCTTGTATGCGTTAAATGGGACATCTTCTTTTTTATATCTGAGCAAGGGATAACTGGCTAAACCCATGGATACGGTCTGGCCGCATTTTTCCTTTATCTGATGTTGTAGGTTTCTCCCTACAATGAGCGCCTCTTCCGGGTTTGTTTTTGGCAAGAAAAGAAAGCCATAATCCCCGGTACACGAAACGATCGACTGCTCCGCTGATAACCAAGACTGTATTTTGTTCCAAGAGGGCCTATGGTGGTCTTTTCCGCTCTGGGCATCGTATTTTGTTAATATGAGGGAAAAATTGCCTATTTTGCCCCATTTTTTCCTTAGATTATCTACAACCATGTGGATATGTTTCACCATTTTCAGGCCGATGTTTTGGTCTATCTCGCTGGATAGGCAGATGGGATAGATGGGTCTGCTTCTGGCTACGGCCAGGGTCTCCCGCCCCTTCTCGATAAGCAGGTCATATAACTTTTCTAGCCCATGTTCTTTTTTGCCGTTTGATGGGTAGAATAAAAGGCCTACGGCGATATTCCACCTAAACCTGCTGACTTTATCCGCGATAAAACAGCTTTTCTTGATAGTCTTGAGCACAAGCCTGGCTATATTGCGCCCCTTGTCTATGTCACAAGAAGGTATAATGATGGCCAAGGTAGATCTGTTTATGCGAAACAAATAGGTGAAACCGATACCGGATAGCCTATTTTTTATGGCTGCTACCACGGTCTTCCAAAAGTCATCCCGATCGTCTGTTTCTGCGTCTGCCGTGAGCGGAGGCAATTGCTTGTGGCCGGGATAGGCCTTGGATGTCTTGGGGAGTAGTTCCAGAAAAATTATGGAAAAATTACCAGGAGAGGTTGTAATACTATCCCGCACAGAGGGCGCTTTGTTCCCCTCTCCTTTCAGACATGCCTTTATTAGGTCGAGTAGAGTATCTTTGAAAACTTCGGTGGCCAGGATGTTGCCATCCCTAAAATATGCCTTATATAGCTGGACCTTTTCCAGAATCACCTGGCTGAGCTTTGGCCATTGCTCGGATAGTATTTTTTTGTCGAACGTTCCGGCTACTTCCTTAAGAATGGCTAGACCGAGTGGCTCATTCTGCCAGATAAGCGGCAACAAAACTGAGTTGTTGGCTCTATCAACCACCGGGAAGGAGCCGGAAAGGACCTCTTTCATTTTGTCTTCAGTGAGCATTGGTGTAAAAAGACCTGGGGCAGAGTTTGCGGGCAAAAGGATGATGTCTTTGCTCTGGAATAGCAGATTCAGATCTTTCTTCAGATAATTCTGAAAAAAAAGTACATCTTGTGGATCTAATGAAACCATGAAGAGGCTCTTCTCAAAGGAGGTCACTTGAAGACGATCATTTTGATAGCGTCAACGATATACGAGATATCTCTATCTTTTATGGTGCGCAGATCCATGATAAACTGATCATTTTCAATTCGGCCAATAACGGGGCGGGGAAGGCTCCGCATCCTGGCTTCCAATTCCACGACAGAGAATTTTTTCGGTTTAATGGCTACGGCCCTACTCGGCAGTTTCTGAAGGGGCAGAGCCCCACCACCTACCTGAGAGTCCACGGTTATAACCTGTAAAGAAAGACCGTCCGTTGCTGCTCTTTTCAGACGACGGTAAAGCCGTAAGGCGCTTTTGTTGATTTCAGTAAAGGGGAGCGCCAGTAATCTTAAGGTAGGTATCTGGGTGACAGCCTTTGCCTCATCAAGATAAAGTCTTAAGGTTTGTTCCAGACTGGCAAGGGTCAGCTTATCGATTCTCAACGCCCTGTTCAGGGGGTTCTCTCTGATCTGTCTGATAAGTTTATCACGGCCGAGCAAAATGCCAGCCTGTGGCCCTCCCAATAATTTGTCACCGCTGAAGGTCACTATATCTGCCCCAGCCTTGAGCACTTCCTGGACTGTGGGTTCTTTAAGGAACCCGTAGCGGGAGAGATCGATGAAACTTCCGCTTCCAAGGTCTTCCACTACCGGGAGATTATATCTTTTACCCAGTGCAACCAGATCAGACAAGGCGACTTCGGCGGTAAAGCCTACTATCTGGAAGTTACTGGTGTGGACCTTCATAAGGAAGGCCGTATTCTCGTTTATAGCTTTTTCGTAGTCTGCGAGGTGGGTGCGGTTAGTTGTGCCCACCTCGACCAACCGGGCCCCACTTCGTGACATTATGTCTGGAATGCGGAAGGCACCGCCAATTTCTACCAGTTGCCCGCGAGAAACAATAACCTCTTTGCCCTTGGCTAAGGTATCAAGCACCAGGAGCACGGCGGCAGCGTTATTGTTGACGACGAGAGCAGCTTCGGCGCCGGTTAAATGGCGGAGTATTTCTTCCACATGCTGATATCGACTGCCCCGTTGCCCGGTGGTCAGGTCGAATTCGAGATTCGAATAACCGGTAGCAATAATATCCATATGTTCAACTGCAGCATCGGACAATAGAGATCGGCCGAGGTTGGTATGGATAACCACTCCCGTGGCGTTTATAACCGGGCGGAGACTGGGTCGGCCGGTTTGCTGCAACAATTCTTTCAGCGAATCCAAGATATTGGTAGGCGAAGTATCCACAATGGTCGATGGATTGGCGAGAATCCGGGATCGGATTTTTTCCAATGACTGGCGAACTGCAGATACCACCAGGCGGCGAGGATGCTTATCCAGTAATGACTGTGTTTCAGGCAGAGATAATATCTCGTCGACTGACGGGATGTTTCGTAACCGGTTGCTTGTCTCGCCTTTTGGTGGCATCTTTGGTGGGGTTTTAACTCAGTCCTTCTTCAGATTTTTTTCACTTCACGCATGATTTTTAGTGGTACGTGTTATCGTTTTTGTTCATCTTGGAGGACTCTTTCTACGTAAGCGTTAATCCTATTTTTGTCTTCCGCTTTTATGTCTAAAAATCGCAGCCCGGCCAGTATTATCTCTTTATCTGCTCCACTCCCCAGGCTTGACCATACCACCTGACAGTTCGTCTCGATAGGAAGGTTCTCTCCCGGGAGATTAAAGCTTACCGTACATGTTGTCCCTACAGCCAGCGGCTCGTTAACCCTTGCCAGCAAGCCACCGCCGCCTATGTTAACCGTGTAGGCCTTGCTAAAATCCCGACCTGACCTGAATTTGATGTCTAATGTTTTTTCTAGCCGTGGGCCCTCACGTCCAGAGATTGCGCTGACTTTGTTGGTAGTTTCACGGAGGCGTTTGACCAATGCCTTGAATACAAAACGCAAATCCTGAGACAGCCTATTATACTCGTTGTCGAGAAGATTACGATCCAGTATGCCAATGGAGACTTTACCCTTCGCAACGGCCGAGGCAGACCGCGGTGTTCTGTCCACAAAACTCATTTCTCCAAAAACCTCGCCCTCTTTCAAGGTCTCTATGGTTACCTTTTTGCCCCGGCAATATTTCGCGATTTCCACTTGGCCGGATAGGATCACGTAGATCCAGTCCCCGTAGCTTCCTTCTTTAAATATATAGTCTCCATCCTGAAATTGTATTTCATTGACTATAGCAAACATGGCTTATTGCTCCTTGGGATACACCTTGGGGCTGAGAATTTACTTTGGAATGGTACGTTACTCATTTTGCATAGACATGTCAAGATGTTATCGGTTTGTACGTCTTCTGGTCTTGATGTAAAGGCTAAAAGATACTATGTTGGCTTTGGAAGCGTTTCGAGGTGCCATCAGCGGTGAGTAGTTTGATTCCTGCCGTGCAGATCAATGTTCCTTTTACTTTGCTGAAAAGCAAATACCTTCCGGCTATCTTAAAGATGCGTATTAATCCGGAGATCGGCATAGATAGCAGGGCCCTTGACGAATTTTCTCCAGCCCAGTTTACCGAAATAGCCTGCACCTTCCGTGGAGAGGGTCTTTCGGTTACCCTGCACGCTCCGTTTATGGACATGGTGCCAGGCTCGCCGGATCCGATTATGCGTTCGGCAACCATGAGGCGTCTGCGGCAAGCTTTTGAGCTACTGCCGATATTTGAGCCTTTGAGTATTGTCTGCCACACGGGTTTTGATGACCAACGCTATCAAAACCAGGTCAAGACCTGGGTGCAGACAAGTGTTGAGTCCTGGTCGCCCTTAATACAGTTAGCCCAAGGTGTGGGAACTACCGTGATGTTGGAAAACGTTTATGAGGAAAAACCGGATATACACCTGGCGCTGTTCTCAAAACTTGATACCCCCTCTGTGCGTTTCTGTTTTGATATAGGCCATTGGCATGTGTATGGCCGCACGGACATGGAAGACTGGCTACAAAAACTGCGGCCTTATCTAGGACAGCTTCATTTACACGATAATCTGGGGAAGACAGACGCACATCTGGCCGTGGGATCCGGTAAAATCGATTTTACCCTGCTTTTTTCCTTCCTCCAGAATTTCTCCCCCAGGCCAATAATTACTCTTGAACCTCATCGCGAAGAGGATGTTTTAAAAAGCCTTGAAAACCTTCGCACCTTGTGGCCCTGGCAAGAATAAGCCCTTGTAACACCGGGTACAATCTGGTAAATTGCTGATGACAAGCTTATTCAGGGAGTAACGGCACGGAATTACCGTGCATGAAATGGTACTAAATAGAGTTGAAATCGATTTTGCCGCGATAAGGCATAACTTCACCGAAACGAAGAGGCTGGCGGGGCCAGATGTAGCCGTTTTTCCGGTAATAAAAGCAGATGCCTATGGACATGGTCTGATTCCGGTGGCACAGACCCTCCAGGAGCAAGGTGCTGACGGTTTCCTCGTAGGTACCGTAGAGGAGGCAGTGACTTTAAGGCAAGCCGGGATCTGGACGCCCATTATTCTTCACCTACCAGAATCAGAGAAGGACCCCTTCGAGATTGTTGAGTTCAACCTTTCTCCTGCTGTCTTTGACCTTGATACTGTAGATGCCCTCTCAAAAGAATCCCGGAAAAGAGACCGGGTGGTGCGTGTTTACATAAAGGTGGATACGGGTATGGGACGTCTGGGTGTAAGTATAGCTGACCTGCCGGACATCCTTTCCTATATCCGGGGCAAAGGAGGCATAGAAGTCTTAGGGCTTATGTCCCACCTGTCCTGTGCAGATAGTGGTGACCGGGATTATACATTGATGCAAATAGGCCGTTTTAATGAGGCTATAGATGTGGCCAGGCGTTTGGGATTTGATTTGCCTCAAAACCACATTGCTAATTCAGCAGCTTTGATGGCTTACCCGGCGGCACGGATGAATCTCGTGCGCCCGGGAATCATGATCTATGGAGCATATCCCTCCAAGAATATGCAAGAAATAGCGGGGCTAAAACCGGTTATGACTTTCAAGAGTAAAATTATACAGCTTAGAAAGGTGCCCGCCGGTGTTTCGATAAGTTATGGCCGAAGGTATATGGCTCCTAGCCCGAAAATCATTGCTGCAGTACCGGTAGGCTATGAAAATGGATACAGTCGGTCTCTTTCCAACCACGGGGAGGTCCTTGTACTAGAGAAGCGAGCACCTGTTCTTGGCACTGTGTGTATGTGTCTGACAATGGTTGACGTGAGCCACATTGAAGGCGTAGCCATCAATGATGAAGTAGTCATCTTCGGGAGGCAAGGTGACCAGGTCATTTCAGTAGATGAGGTGGCAACTGGGGCTGGGACTATCAGCTATGATATCCTTTGCAGCGTGGGCAACCGCAATCCGCGTTTTACAATCAATCCTTGACAATGTACCCAAAGGATTTATAAAATTCCTCTTTTGTCCGTTACTATTTCAAATAGCGTAGAAAGTTATGAGGGTGAAAAACAAGATACGAGAGAATATTAGACTATGAGAGAGAAACTGCGAGCGATTGTTTCAGATTGTGTGAAGGCTTTTGTAAAACAGCAGGGGATCAAGTATGAAGATGTCTCCGGTTTTCAGTTGGAAAGGCCTAAGGTAGAAACTCACGGTGATTATTCGTCCAATGTCGCGTTAGTAATGGCTGGTTTTCTCAAGCAGAATCCACGCGAGATTGCTCAGGTATTGGCTGATGAGATTAAGCAGAATGCCGATTTTTTGTCCGGCATAGAGGTGGCGGGACCCGGGTTTATCAATTTTTTTGTGAAAGAAGGTTGCTGGCGAGAGGTATTATTCGAAATTGAACGGAAACGCAAAAACTATGGGCGATCAAATATAGGTCAAGGGAAAAAGGTACAAGTGGAATTTGTCAGTGCAAACCCGACCGGTCCGTTACATATAGGGCACGGTCGTGGAGCGGCCACAGGAGATAGCTTGGCCAATCTGCTCGATACTGCCGGATTTCAGGTGGAAAAGGAATACTACATAAACGACGTGGGCACTCAAATGGAGACTTTAGGGGCTTCCACGTATCTGCGTTACCGGGAGCTTCTGGGGGACAAGGTTGACTTTCCGGCCAACTATTACCAGGGAGATTATATCAAGGATATCGCCCAAGCCATCATTGACCGGGAAGGAAGGCGTTTTCTGGACGAGCCCCGGGATTCGGCCATTACGTATTTTACTCACGAGGCACAGCATGTCATCCTGGAGGGTATCAAGAGAGATCTTACGGATTTCAACGTCTTTCACGATTGCTGGTTCAGTGAAAAAAGTCTTTTTGACACCGGCACGGTGGAGAGAGCTATGGAAACTCTCCGGGAGAAGGATTTTCTTTATGAGGCAGAAGGAGCATTGTGGTTCAAAGCTACTGCCTTTGGTGATGAAAAAGATCGGGTGGTCGTACGCGGGAAAGGGGCAACAACCTACTTTGCCTCAGACATTGCGTATCACCTTAGCAAATTTGAGAGGAACTTTGATCTTGTAATCGACATATGGGGGGCGGATCATCATGGTTATGTCCCGCGGCTAGTAGCCGCCATTGAGGCCCTAGGACAACCCAAGGAAAAGGTAAACATAATTCTTGTCCAGTTAGTGAATCTAGTGCGTGGCGGCAAACCGGTGGCTATGTCTACGCGTGCCGGTGAATTTGTTACTCTGCGGGAAGTCATAGACGAGGTGGGTAAGGACGCAGCTCGCTACACATTCTTAACTCGGCGATCGAACAGTCACCTTGATTTTGACCTTGATTTAGCCAAGAGTCAGAGCCAGGAAAACCCGGTTTATTATGTGCAATATGCCCATGCCCGCATATCCAGTGTTTTTGAAATGGCCGCGGAGAAAGGTATTCGCGTTTTACCTCTAAATGAAGTAGACCCGTCGGTTTTAAATGCTCCGGAAGAGATTCGGCTACTGAAGGTGCTTTCTTTTTATCCTGAAGTCGTTGAAGACAGCGCTGTGACCCTTGAACCCCACCGCATTGCCTTTTATCTGGATGATCTGGCCGCATCTTTGCACAATTTTTATAATAAACACCGAATTATCAGCGATAATGACTCGCTAGTGCAAGCTCGACTTGCCATGATCCGGGGGGTGCAGCAGGTGCTGAAAAATGGTCTCAAGATACTGGGTGTTTCGGCCCCTGACAAAATGTAATGTATAAACGTGCCTGAGGTAACGGATTATGGGCTCAAAAAGAAGGAAAGACCGGCGTATATATAAAATTGAGATTAGTCGGGGAGGATTAGTGGTCATAGGTCTGGCCACTTTTGGCGTCCTTCTCTGGATGTTTATTTTTGGCATATGGGTTGGTCGAGGTTTGTACACCGGCACGGTCAAGAAATTGGAATCGACTGCCCTGCCTCCTTCAGCGCAAGCCGGCGAGGAAACTAAAAAATGCGAAAAACCAGTACCGGCTCCAATTGACCGGAATGGGATTTTTTTACATGAGAAGATGAGCCAGGACGGTCAGCCCGTGCAGGATGAAGTGCCCCCGAAACTTCCGTCCGGTGACGAGACGGTGGACATTGAAAAAGCGAGTCCCGGTTCCAAAGTATTTTTTACTCTGCAAGTTGCTTCGCTTCGTGACGCCAATAAGGCAGAGGAACTAAAGAAAGTATGGGAGAAGAAAGGTTATGAGGTTTTCGTTACCAGGAATGAGGCACCAACTGGCGCCTGGTATCGTGTACAGATAGGACGTTTTAGTGCCGTAGGTGAAGCCAATACACTTGCTAATCGCATAGCTGAGAAGGAGAAGACGAAGATGTACATAACTACGGTTACCGTTCCGGCTTTTCCTGACGCGATTACAAAGGATTAATGTATGATCCGTAAGGCTTGTATGTCTGATGTCGGCAGTATTCATCAATTGCTTAGCACGTTTGCTAAGCGGGGCGACCTTCTGGGCCGCTCTTTAAGTGAGCTTTATGATAGCTTACGAGATTTTTATGTTTACCAGGATAGCGAGAGTGGACGGGTAGTTGGAACCTGTGCGTTACATATCTGCTGGGATGACCTTGCTGAGATCAGGTCGTTGGCCGTAGCTGAGGGCTTTCAACGCCGTGGTGCCGGTACAGATTTAGTGAAGGCCTGCATCGAGGAAGCTATTACCCTGGGTATTCATGGGATATTTACTCTAACCAACCAACCAGATTTTTTTATACGTCTTGGATTTGTAAAGATTGATAAAGGCGACCTGCCGCAAAAGATATGGAGCGATTGCATAAAATGCTACAAATTCCCGGGATGTGATGAGGTTGCCTTGCTCTTGCAGGTCTGAAGATTTTAAAATCAAATAAAGTATGAGGATGAAGCGAAAAGCGATTGGAAGACTGTTATTCAGCCAGCCAGTCGCATAAGTTAGGTAGATAGAGATGATCGGAAATCTATTAGCCAAGGTATTTGGCACCAAAAATGACCGGGAGATAAATCGATTAAGCTCGATTGTTAGCCACATAAACAGCCTTGAGCCAACAATCAGTGCCTTAAGCGACGATGTACTACGAGGAAAGACGGCTGAGTTTAAAAACCGCCTGGCAAAAGGGGAGTCTGTTGAGGATCTCTTACCAGAGGCCTTCGCCGTAGTTCGTGAAGCCGGCAAGCGGGTTCTGGGGCAGCGCCATTTTGACGTTCAGCTTATGGGCGGCATCGTTCTACATCAGGGCAAAATAGCGGAGATGAAGACCGGTGAGGGGAAAACACTTGTGGCAACCCTGCCGGTTTATCTCAATGCACTTGTCGGGCGGGGCGTACAAGTAGTGACGGTGAATGATTATCTGGCCAGACGTGATGCTGAATGGATGGGCGGAATTTATAAGTTCCTGGGTCTTTCAGTGGGAGTGATAGTTCATGGCTTGAACGATGTCGAGCGCAAGCTGGCTTATTGTGCTGATGTCACCTACGGCACTAACAACGAGTTCGGTTTTGATTACCTGCGCGACAATATGAAGTTCAATATCGACGATTTCGTGCAGCGTGACTTTTACTACGCCCTCGTGGATGAGGTCGACAGTATCCTTATAGATGAGGCGCGCACCCCGCTTATCATTTCAGGCCCAACTGAAGAATCCACAGAGCTTTATTATCGTGTGGATAGGATTATCCCCCAGCTGAAATCAGAACGAGATTATATAGTGGAAGAAAAGACACGTACCGTAGTCTTGACTGAGGATGGTGTAGCACGGGCTGAGAAATGGCTAAAGGTGGACAATCTCTATGATCCGAAGCACATAGATTTGTTGCACCATGTGAATCAGGCCCTACGTGCCCATGTGCTTTTCAGGAAGGATGTGGACTACATAGTCAAAGACGGTGAGGTGGTCATTGTTGATGAGTTTACGGGTAGGCTCATGCCGGGCCGCCGTTATAGTGAGGGGTTGCACCAGGCCCTGGAAGCCAAGGAACGGGTAAAAATCGAAAACGAGAGCCAAACGCTGGCCTCCATTACCTTCCAGAATTATTTCCGCATGTATGAAAAACTGGCCGGGATGACTGGTACAGCGGATACAGAGGCGGCGGAGTTCCAGAAAATCTATAATCTTGACGTGGTGGTTATTCCTACCAACAAGCTCATGATCCGCACGGATTATCCGGATGCTATCTATAAAACGGAGGAGGAGAAGTTTAAAGCCGTAGTGCGGGAAATAGAAGAACTCTACATCCAGGGACAGCCGGTACTGGTGGGGACTATATCCATTGAGAAATCAGAGCGCTTAAGTAATTTCCTCCGCCGGGCCGGGATTAAACATTCTGTACTGAACGCCAAGCACCACGAAAAGGAAGCAGAGATTGTGGCACAAGCCGGACAGAGAGGAGTTGTAACCATATCCACGAACATGGCTGGCCGCGGTACTGATATTGTCCTCGGGGATGGCGTGCCTGAGCTAGGCGGGCTGCATATTCTAGGTACTGAAAGGCATGAGGCCAGGCGTATTGATAATCAGCTCCGTGGACGGGCTGGACGTCAGGGTGATCCAGGCTCTTCACGGTTCTATCTATCCCTGGAAGATGACCTTTTGCGCATATTTGGTTCAGAACGCATTTCCTCTATAATGGACAGGCTGGGTATGGAAGAGGACCAGCCTATTGAACACAGCCTCGTTTCTAAGGCCATTGAAAATGCCCAGAGAAGAGTAGAGGGGCAGAATTTTGAGATTAGAAAACGTCTTCTGGAATATGATGACGTCATGAATCAGCAAAGAGAGATCATATACCGGCAGCGGCGTGAGATTTTGAGTAGTGATAGCTTGCGGGAATACATCCTGCAAATGGTAGAAGATATGGCCTTAGCTGTTGCGGACGGCGTGATCGACGAAAATAGTCCGCCAGAGGAATGGGATTGGAAGGCATTGGCAGATCGATTTTATAGCCAATTTTCGATCCACTTCTCTATCGCAGAAGACGAAATGAAGACCTTGAACCGGGAAAAGCTTGAGGAGTTGGTGCTGACCAGGGCAAAGGAGGCATATGCTCTTAAAGAGAAAGAGTTCGGAGAAGAGGCATTCCGTTCGTTAGAACGTTTCGTTACTCTACAGACTGTGGATAGCCTATGGAAAGATCATCTGCTCAACATGGATCATTTGAAAGAGGGTATAGGTCTTCGTGGCTATGGTCAGAAGGACCCACTTCAGGAATATAAGAGAGAAGGATATGAGATGTTCATGGCTATGGTAGAACGCATAAAAGGCGAGGCGGTTTCTACTCTTTACCGGGTGCAGCTGGCAAAGGAGGTGGATTTTGAAATTAATCAGAAACAGAGAGAGCAGGATTTGTTTCTGAATCGTGGCCAGGGTGGGGAAGCAGAGCCGGTAAGGCGGCAGAGTGACAAGATAGGGCGTAATCAACCTTGCCCTTGTGGTAGTGGCAAAAAATATAAGAAGTGCTGTGGAAGAAAGTAAACTACAAATAAAAGGCTTTTTGTTTTCCGCCGTTGGAGCTTCCATCAAAAAGCCGGGGAGATTGGATTTAGGGCTTATATACGCGAAGAAACCAGGCGTAGCGGCGGGAGTATTTACCACCAATCGCGTCAAAGCCGCACCTGTAGTTATAAGCCGAGAGCGCTTACGTCGAAGACTTGCTCAGGCCATCCTTGTAAACAGCGGTAATGCAAATGCCTGTACCGGGGCCCGGGGACTGGAAGATGTGATAGAATTATCGCGGGTTCTTGCTGGACATCTAAAGATAGACGAGCAACGGGTTCTCGTATCCTCAACCGGCGTTATCGGTCAATTTCTCCCTACAGAGAGGATAAAAAAGGCCATTCCTCAGCTTGTCCAATCCCTTTCCCCGGATTGTTTAGAGGAAGTTGGCAAAGCTATCCTGACGACGGATAGGGCAACTAAAATTGCCGTTCGCGAAGGCTTTATTGATGGAGTTCCCATCCGTATGGTGGCTATAGCCAAAGGGGCGGGAATGATCATGCCGCAAATGGCTACTATGCTCTGCTTTGTGATGACTGACGCAGCCATAAAGGCCGATGCCCTTAGAGCGTCACTGAAACATGCTGTTTCCATGTCTTTTAACCGTATCACCGTAGATGGGGATATGAGTACCAACGATTCGGTAATAGCACTGGCCAGTGGTGAGGCCAATAATAGATGCATCAGCCGTGAGGCTGCCAGCAGGGATGTTTTCGAAAGGTTGCTGGCAGAACTTCTTGTGGATTTAGCCAGGATGATCGTAAGGGATGGCGAGGGTGCGACAAAACTAGTCGAAGTTCGTATAACTGGCGCCGCGAGCGTTAACCAAGCCCGTAAGGCGGCCTACGCTGTGGCTAATTCTAATTTGGTAAAGACAGCGCTCTTTGGTGAAGACGCCAACTGGGGCCGTATTATGGCGGCGATAGGAAGGTCTGGTGCGATAGTGGACCCGGGACGTGTAGGTATTGCGATGAATACACATCCCATCGCCAAGAATGGCCTTGGTTGTGGACCGGCAGCGGAAACGGCAGCTACAGACGTTATGCGTGAAAAAGAATTTATTTTGACCATAGATCTGGGCATGGGGCATTTTGATTTTAATGTCTGGACGTGTGACCTGTCTACGGATTACATACGTATCAATGCTACTTACCGTAGTTGATTTGTACAAACACGCAACTATGGGGGAGGATTAGTTGAGAGGCACCCTCGGTAACATAAGGGAACCATTCAATTTTGATTTGCAAGGGATGCAATTTTGTGTTAGAAAGCACTGTTTTCAATACGCACACCTTCTGATTGTCCTTGGTGTCTGCTTCGGCGGACTTAACGGCAAGACGATGAGGGTGGAGGAAACCAACCAAAAGGGAGGAGTACTATGTCTTATGTTACCATGAAGCAATTGTTGGAAGCCGGAGTTCACTTTGGTCATCAGACCAGGCGATGGAATCCCAAAATGAAACCTTACATTTTTGGGGCCAGAAATGGCATTTATATCATTGACCTGCAAAAGACCGTGCAACTATTCAGGGTTGCTTATGAGTTTATTGTGCAGGCCGCGAGCGAGGGGAAATCTGTTTTATTCGTTGGAACGAAGAAACAGGCTCAAGAGTCTATCGTTGAAGAAGCCAAACGATGCGGCATGTTTCATGTAAGTAGTCGTTGGCTGGGGGGGATGCTGACTAATTTTCAGACCATCCGTAAGGGTATTGAGCGGCTGAAGAGCTTGGAAGCCATGAAAGAGGACGGGAGCATCCAGCGTTTTCCGAAGAAAGAGATTCTTCAGATGGAGAAAGAGATCGTTAAGTTAGAGAAATCGCTGGGGGGTATAAAAGAGATGGATGAAGTGCCCGGTGCTCTATTTGTGGTCGACCCTAAAAAAGAGGATATTGCAGTAAAGGAGGCTCGGAAGTTAGGGATCCCGGTTGTCGCCATTGTGGATACTAATTGCGATCCCGATGGCATTGACTATGTAATACCGGGAAATGATGACGCCATAAGAGCTATCAGGCTTTTGACTTCCCGAATGGCAGATGCCTGTGTGGAAGGTAAAGGGCGTCTGGAGGCAAGTCTCCAGGCCGAAGCTGCTGTCGAGACCCCGGTTCCGGTAGAAGCCAGTCTGGAAGAGGCTAGCGCTACCCAACAAGAGGTTTTAGCTTCTTCAGCCGAAGATGAGGAGTGATTTATTCCAAGTTATTAACATGGTTATCCATGTGTAGATGTCAAGGGGGGTATGGTAGGGTGGAAATTTCGGCAAAGGCTGTAAAAGAGTTACGCGATAAAACTAATGCTGGCGTGCTGGATTGTAAGGCCGCTCTCAAGGAATGTGAAGGGGATATGGAGAAGGCCGTTGCCTACCTCCGGAAAAAGGGGTTAGCGGTGGCCATTAAGCGCGCTGGTCGGGCGATGACTGAAGGAGCCGTTCAGGCCTACATCCATGCCGGTGGTAAGATAGGAGTGCTGGTCGAGGTTAACTGTGAAACGGATTTCGTGGCCAAGACTGACCAGTTTCAAGAATTTGTCAAGAATATGGCCATGCAGATTGCGGCTGCCAGTCCTCTTTATCTCCGCAGAGAAGACGTTCCACACGAGGTGCTGGAAAAAGAGAAGGAGATTTACCGTGCGCAAGCTATTGAGGCTGGAAAGCCGGAGAAGATTTTGGACAAGATAGTTGAGGGACGGATACAGAAGTACTATGGTGAAACCTGCCTTTTAGAACAGAAATACGTTCGTGACCCCGATCTTACGGTTCAAGACGTTCTAAATGAACTGATAGCTAAAACCGGTGAGAACATACTTATTCGGCGCTTTACACGGTATCAGCTTGGTGAGGGCGGTGAATAACCGAGGGTAATGACCCAGCCCCGTTACAAACGAGTTTTGCTCAAACTAAGTGGCGAAGCCCTGATGGGTGATCAATCGTTTGGCATAAGCCATGCCGTTTTGACTTTTATTTCCGAAGAGATTAAAGAAATGATAGACTTGGGCGTACAGGTAGCGGTTGTTATTGGCGGCGGCAATATCTTTCGGGGCGTATCTGGAGCCGCTCGAGGTATGGACAGGGCCTCAGCCGACTACATGGGCATGTTGGCTACCGTAATAAATGCATTAGCCCTACAGGATGCGCTGGAAAAGAAGGGCGTACAGACTCGTGTTCAGACTGCTATCGAGATGCGGGAGGTGGCTGAACCTTACATAAGGCGACGTACAATACGCCACCTCGAGAAGGGGCGGGTAGTTATATTTGGAGCTGGTACCGGTAATCCCTATTTTACGACTGATACGGCAGCTTCTCTCCGAGCCATGGAGATACAGGCTGATGTTATACTTAAGGCCACGCGGGTCGATGGGGTTTACGACCATGACCCTCTTATAGATAAAAAGGCAAAAATGTTCCGTAGGTTGAGCTACCAGGAAGTGCTGCAAAAAAACTTACGGATTATGGATGCCACAGCCATCTCTCTGGCTATGGATCATCAGAAGCCGATAATAGTTTTCAACATTCAGAAAAAGGGCAATATTAAAAAAGCCATTCTTGGAAAATCAGTCGGGACGATAGTGTGGAGTGGCAGCGATGAAGGATGAAGTCTTAAAAGATTTGAAAGCTAAGATGGAAAAAACCATCGAGGCCTTTAAGCATGACCTGGGTAAGGTACGGACAGGAAGGGCGTCTGTTTCATTGCTCGAGGGGATTAAGGTAGACTATTATGGGTCCATGCTGCCACTTAACCAGGTGGCCTCTCTCACGGTACCGGAAGCCAGGCTTATTACCGTTCAGCCCTGGGATACCAAAGCCTTGACCACTATTGAGCGAGCTATCCTCAAGTCAGAGCTAGGGCTTACACCCGTAAATGATGGAAAAATTATCCGGATAGCCATACCACCGCTTACGGAGGAACGGCGAAAAGAGATCGTTAAGTTGGTTAAGAAGAATGCTGAGGAATATCGAGTTATTATTCGTAATATACGCCGGGATGCCAATGAAAAGCTGAAGGATTTGAAAAAGGAGAAGGTGCTCTCAGAAGATGAGTCTTTTTCTACGCAGAAAGATGTGCAGGATATAACGGACAGCTATATTAAGAAAGTAGATCAAATTTATAGTGAGAAGGAGAAAGAGATACTGACTTATTGATAATATACTACCTACATGTTTTCTCCCCTTGGGCATCATCCGGATCATTCCTCACTTATCTCTTGATATAGAGGTCGTGGACTTTGCCTTATTTGGTTGATTCATTGTCAAATCGCGAAAAGTTGCCCCGGCATCTAGCCATAATCATGGACGGAAATGGTCGATGGGCAAAGTTGCGCTCTTTGAACCGTGTAGCCGGGCACAGGGAAGGCGTTAAGTCCGTGCGGGAAGTAGTCAGAACCTGCCGTGAGCTGGGCATCAAGTTTCTGACATTATACGCCTTTTCTCAGGAGAACTGGCAACGGCCTCCGGGGGAGGTTAGCGCCCTTATGAGTCTCCTATCTGAGTATCTAGCCCGGGAGTTAGAGGAGATGCTTACTAATAGAATCTCGTTACGGGCTATCGGAGAGATTGGAAGACTTCCCGAGTCTGTGTATGAGACCTTGTTGCACACTATTAAACAGACAGAGTCTAATCAGGATATGGTTCTTACTCTGGCTCTAAGTTACAGCGGCCGTGACGAGATCGTGCGCGCCGTGCGTGAGATTACGCGTAGGGTAAAGCAGGGTGAGCTAGAACCGGATGAAATAGGCGAAGAATGCCTAAGTAAGGCCCTGGATACAGCTGGGATGCCTGACCCGGACTTTCTTATAAGGACGAGCGGCGAATACCGGATAAGCAACTTTCTGCTCTGGCAAACTGCCTATACGGAGATCTATGTTACAGATGTTTTGTGGCCGGACTTTCGCAAGGAGCACCTTGTGAGTGCTCTTCTGGATTATCAGATGAGAGAGAGGCGCTTTGGTCTGACAAGCGAACAGATTCAAGTCAGCCGATAGATATTTCCATGCAACACTTTAAACGTATAATGACTGCAGTAATTGCTGCGCCGCTTATATCGGCTGTGATATGGTTTGGGTCCAAGTTCGTTTTCTTGTTGCTGATCCTAATAACGGTAGTGATCAGTCTCCGGGAGTATTACGCCCTAGCCAGGAAAACTGATCCCTTGCTCCCGGCCGGTTTCGGAATTTTGCTAGGAACCCTTATCGTTTTTTCCAGCTATAAATTCTCTTTTCCTTATATGCTGGCGGTACTCTTTATAGTGCTGGCACTGAGCCTGTTATATTTTTTGTTCACTTATGAGGCTCATTCTAACGTCTTGCATTCAGTTGGAACCTTCACTGTCGGCTTGCTATATGTTCCCTTTTTTCTGTCTCACCTTGTCTTTTTGAGGCACCTGGCTATGGGACAGGTCTGGGTTTTGTTCCTTTTGGCCGTAGTCTTTGCGGGTGATACAGGGGCCTACTTTGTAGGTAGTTTCTTAGGACGTCATAAGCTTTGCCCGCGAGTAAGCCCGGGAAAGACTAAAGAAGGGGCTATCGGAGGACTGGTTGCCAGTATTGGAGCGGCTTATTTGATGAGAAATTACTTTTTCCCCTGGCTAACGGCAGGACAGGTTATTTTTCTGGCCCTTAGCCTGGGTATCACAGCTCAGATTGGCGACCTTGTAGAGTCAATGTTTAAACGTGCCGTTGGTGTAAAGGATTCTGGGAATCTCTTACCAGGGCATGGAGGGTTACTGGATCGCATAGATGGGGTTATTCTGGCCACGCCTATGCTATTTTACGAACTCGTATTTTTCGTCAGGCCATAGTTGGTTACTAATAGGTCGAAAAATGCGATGCTAGCAAACGGGAAATAATATCTTGAGAAACCTATCTGTTTTGGGTTCAACCGGTTCTGTGGGACGCAACGTCCTGGAAGTGGTATCGCGTTTTCCAGAACGTTTTCAAATAGTCGGTCTTTCTGCCGGAAGAAACATTGGCTTATTGAGAGAGCAAATTGAAAAATTTAGACCGCGTTTGGTCTCTGTGCAAGACGGGGGATTGGCGGCGGAATTAAGAAGTCAGATACCACAGGCGGTGAATGTAAAGGTAGTCTCTGGCCTTGAAGGGTGCAAAGAGGTGGCAACCCTCCCGGAAGTAGACATGGTGGTTTCGGCCATGGTTGGCGCGGCTGGCCTGCTGCCTAGTTATGAAGCCATTTGTGCGGGAAAGAACCTTGCTCTAGCCAATAAAGAAGTCCTGGTTATGGCCGGTTCACTGATCATGAAAGCGGCCCATGAAAGGGGCACCTCCATAATTCCCATTGATAGTGAACACAGTGCCGTCTTTCAATCTCTGTTGGGGCACCGTAAGGAAGATGTTAGGCAAATCATACTTACGGCTTCAGGGGGACCATTCTTAGATTATTCTTACGAGATGCTACATAGCGTAACCCCCGCTGAGGCATTAAAACATCCCAATTGGAAAATGGGTAAGAAGATAACCATTGATTCTGCTACCCTAATGAATAAGGGATTGGAAGTCATTGAGGCCAAATGGCTTTTCGGTCTGTCGGTGGAACAAATTTCGGTGCAGATACACCCGCAGAGTATCGTGCATTCTATGGTGGAGTACATAGATGGTTCCATAATTGCCCAATTGGGAGTACCGGACATGCGTATTCCCATCGGTTATGCCCTTTCATTCCCGGAGCGGATCGACATGGGGCTCCCGCGGTTAAGTCTGCCGGCGGTAAATAACCCGACCTTTTTGGAACCGGATATGGAAAAATTTCCGTGCCTGCGGCTTGCGTACAGCGCTTGTGAGAACGATAAGGGAGGATGCCTACCCGTTATTCTTAATGCTGCCAACGAGGTAGCCGTAGCAGCATTTCTGGAAGGGACCATTCGGTTTACGGATATCGCCAGGATTGTGGAAGGCAGCATGTGCAGCCTGGAAACTCCTGCCGTTGGTTCACTGGAAGATATTATGACGGTTGATCGTTTGTCCAGGATCCGGGCACAAGAAGACATTAACAGGATAGCGCCCCATTAATTCAGGGGTTCTGCCGCCGCAAATTGGTGGGAGGACGGGGCGTCTGCGTAAAAGGCCAACGCAGCCCATGGACTTTGAAGGCGGTCGAGTGAAATGACCACAGTTTTTACCATGCTAATTGTCCTAGGTGCACTAATATTTGTGCATGAACTAGGACATTTCTTGTTAGCCAAAGTTTTCCGAGTCAAGGTTGAGAAATTTTCCCTTGGTTTTGGGCCGAAGGTTTGGAGCAAGGTAGTCGGCGAGACGGAATATTGCGTGTCAGCGGTGCCACTCGGTGGGTATGTAAAACTTTTTGGCGAAAGTCCGCGGCAAGAGGTTGAGGAGAATGAAAGAGAAAGGTCCTTTATTCATAAGAAATTATGGCAGAGGGCCCTTATTGTAGCGGCTGGTCCCCTCTCTAATCTGATATTCGCCTTCTGCATATTTTTTGTTACTTTCATGATTTTCGGGAAGCCCACCTTACCGACGATCGTAGGTGGTGTGCAGGACGGGCTACCGGCGCAGAGGGCCGGTATCAAGCCCGAGGACCGAATAATCCGGATCGATGGCCGCTCCGTAAAAGAGTGGAATGAACTGGCTGAAATTATACGCGAAGGGGGGGAACGCCCGCTGAATATTTCTTTTGTGCGCGGCCCGGAGGTCTTCACCGTACAAGTAATTCCGGTTATGACCAGACAGCGTAACTTATTTGGTGAGGAGGTTACCGTTCCGGCAATTGGAATATCGGGTTCCAGCAATGTTATCATGGACAGAATGAATCCCTTTGGAGCCTTTATGGCAGGAATTGACCGAACCGGGGGATTCGTCTACATAACGTATGTAAGTATTGTAAAGTTGGTACAACGCATCGTGCCGATATCGACCCTAGGAGGACCTATTCTTATTGCCCAGTTGGCTGGCGAACAGATGCAGGCTGGCATCGTTCCTCTTCTCCTCTTTGTAGCTTTACTGAGCATCAATCTCGCTGTTTTGAATCTATTGCCCATACCTATCTTGGATGGTGGTCACCTACTTTTTCTGGGTATAGAATTGGTTTTCGGAAAGCCAGTTAGCCCCAAGAATAGAGAGATTGCCCAGCAAATTGGACTGGTTATTCTAATTTCGCTTATGGCTGTAGTCTTTTACAACGATCTCGTCCGTCTCCTGGTAAAAGGATGAGCCTTTTCTCCCATAAAGCAGGTAATGTTTGAAAATTCTAGCTGTAGACACCGCTACCCGCACCGGAAGCGTGGCCCTAACAGATGATGCGGCCGTGCTGGCTGAATGTTGCCTCCTTAGTAAGGAGACGCATAGCCGGCGTTTGCTCCAGGCAGTGGATTATATATTTGCCAGGACTGGATTGTCTTTGGATAAGGTTGATGGCCTGGCCGTAACCATAGGGCCGGGTAGTTTTACGGGTATTCGAATCGGTCTGGCTACATTCAAAGGGTTGGCTATGGCCACCGCTAAACCGGTCGTCGGGATATCAAGCTTAGATGCTCTGGCCGCAAACTTTTATCTCTCCAGTTTACCGGTATTTCCGGTTATTGATGCGCGAAAGAACGAGATTTTTACGGCTGCTTACTATCCGGATGAGAAGGCAGGGCTGGTAAAGAGTTCGTCAGAGATGGTCCTTTCTCCGGAGGATTTTGTGGCGCGGATAGTGGAGCGGGTAATACTGGTTGGCGATGGTGTCTGGTGTTACGGTGAATTTTTTAAAGAAAAGCTCGGTGATAAGGCCTTGTTTGCTCCAGGGCCTCTTTCTTTTATTCGTGCGTCGAATGTGGCTTTCCTGGGTGCAAAAAGATTTCAAGCGGGGCAGCAGGATGTCGCAGCTACGATAGTTCCTACGTACATTCGAGCATCTGAAGCAGAACTGAAGTGGGCGGAAAAAGGAGGGCACGAACTGTAGATGGCAATCTGCTACGGGGTTTTGTGCCAGTGCCGGTGCCCATGATAAAACCGATGATAACCAGTTGACAAATCAGATTGTTATTACTTATAGTGGGTCATGTTTCATAACATGGAGGTGGCTGATTAAGATATGGAAGCAAAAGACCAGACGCTGATAGCCCTTTGGGTAGACAGGGACGAAGAGCTTAAAAAGATGGTAGAGGAGCACAGGGCATTTGAGAAAATGCTGGAAGAGTTCAGTCGAAAACCCTATCTAACTACTGAAGAAACTATAGAGAAGAAGCGTGTTCAGAAATTGAAACTGTTGGGCAAAGATAAAATAATGGCCATATTGGCTAAATATCGATAGGTGGGTGGTATGAAGCTAACGGGTGCACAAATTTTGATCGAATGCTTGAAGAAAGAAGGCGTCGATCTAATGTTTGGATTTCCGGGTGGGGCGGTAATAGATATCTATGACGAGCTAATGAAGTCTCCAATCCGCCACGTACTTGTGAGACATGAACAAGCAGCGGTACATGCAGCGGACGGTTATGCCCGTGTGACTGGCAAAGTGGGCGCAGTTCTGGTTACGTCTGGCCCAGGAGCCACCAATACAGTTACGGGCATTGCCTCGGCTTACGGGGATTCCATACCCATTGTGGTTATGACCGGACAGGTGCCGACTAAGCTCATTGGTAATGACGCTTTTCAGGAAGTGGATATTGTGGGCATTACCCGGCCCTGCACGAAGCATAATTATCTGGTCAAAGATGTTAAAGATCTCGCCCGGATCGTGAAGGAAGCCTTTTACCTGGCCCGGTCTGGACGTCCCGGTCCGGTTTTGATTGATTTACCTAAAGACGTAATGATCAGCAAGACGGAACACACCTATCCTGAGACAATTAAAATGCGAACCTATAACCCGACCTATGAGGCTCACGTGGGTCAGATAGAAAAAGCCGGCAAATTAATCATTCACGCCAGTCGGCCGGTGATTTATGCCGGTGGCGGTATCATAGCCTCTGACGCGGCAGCTGAATTGACAGAACTGGCAACTCTCGCCCAGATACCCACCACTACTACCTTAATGGGTTTGGGTGGATTTCCGGGCACACACCCACTATGGATGGGAATGCTAGGCATGCACGGCACCTATTGTTCAAATATGGCCGTAGCCAATTGCGATCTTCTTATTGCGGTAGGGGCCCGGTTCGATGACCGGGTCACCGGTAGGCTGGATGCCTTCGCTGCCCAGGCGAAGATTATCCATGTGGACATTGATCCGACCTCGATTAGTAAAAATGTCCCGGTTGACGTCCCAATAGTTGCCGATTGTAAGAATGCCCTGAAAAAACTTGTTACCTTTCTCATGGGGGAAAAGACAGTAAAATGGAAAGAAAAGCACAAGGAGTGGCTAGCTCAGGTACGCGATTGGGACAAAAAGCACCCCCTTTCTTATAAAAAAGAAAAGGGCGTAATAAAGCCACAATATGTGGTCGAGAAACTCTATGAGCTCACAAAAGGTCGAGCGATCATTAGCACAGAGGTCGGTCAAAACCAGATGTGGGCAGCTCAGTTTTACAAATTCGCTGAGCCGCGTTCGCTTCTCACCTCTGGTGGCCTGGGGGTTATGGGGTACGGGTTCCCGGCGGCTATCGGGGCTCAGCTAGCCATGCCGGATCGTACGGTTATAGACGTAGCTGGAGATGGCAGTATTCAAATGAACATACAGGAACTGGCCACGGCTATGGAACAGCAGCTACCGGTAAAAATTGCCATTCTGAATAATCAGTACCTGGGCATGGTGCGGCAATGGAAGGAGCTCTTTTATGGAAAGCGTTATGCCGCTACCTCACTGGCTACCGCACCGGACTTCGTCAAATTGGCCGAGGCATACGGCGCAGTAGGGCTTAGAGCAACGAAACCCGAAGAAGTGGTGCCGGTTATTAAAAAGGCCCTGAGTATTCCGAAACTGGTTATTATGGACTTTGTCATTCCTCAGGAAGAAAAGGTTTACCCGATGGTACCAGCTGGTAAGGCGACAACCGAAATGCTCTTGGTTTAGGAACGGGGGATTTGCCATGAAACACACGCTGTCAGTTTTAGTTGAAAACAAGCCCGGGGTTCTTTCACGAGTGACTGGCCTCTTCAGCGGTCGGGGCTTTAACATCGAGAGCCTTTGTGTAGCTCAAACCATGGACCCGGCTATATCCCATATCACCTTGGTGACACATGGTGATGAACAGATTATGGAGCAAATCACCAAGCAGTTGCACAAAGTGATCGACGTGTTCAAGGTAGTGGATGTGAGCGAAGGTGATTTCGTGGAGCGAGAGATGGTGCTGGTTAAGGTCAAGGCCGAGGGAAATACTCGTGCTGAGGTACTGCGGATGGTGGACATCTTCCGGGGTAAGATCGTCGACGTTAGCCCGAAGGAATATTCCATTGAGCTAACCGGAGATGAGAAAAAGATAAAAGCGGTCTTGGAACTGTTAAGACCGCTCGGCATCAAAGAGGTTGCTCGCACTGGAACCATTGCTATGGCTAGAAGCAAGAAGACGTGATTAGAGGGGGAAGGTTTATGAAGATTTACTATGACAAGGATGCGGACCTGAAGAAATTAAAGAACAAGAAAATAGCCATAATCGGCTATGGCAGCCAGGGACATGCCCAGGCACAGAACCTTCGGGATAGCGGGCTTAGCGTTATCGTGGCGGAATTACCGGGTTCGCCCAATTATGACTTAGCTATACGCCATGGGTTTAAACCGGTCAGTGCTGCCGAGGCCAGCAAGCAAGCGGATGTCATCCAGATACTGGCTCAAGACCATATCCAGGCTATGCTCTATGAAAAAGATGTCTTGCCCCATCTCAAAAAGGGGAAGACCCTGTTTTTCTCCCATGGTTTTAATATCCACTATGGGCAGATCGTACCGCACAAGGATATTGACGTGGTTATGGTAGCTCCCAAGGGTCCAGGACACCTGGTTCGCTCGGAGTACGAGAAGGGTGCGGGAGTGCCGGCCCTGGTGGCCGTGCAGCAAAATGTGAGCGGGAAGGCGCTGGATACAGCCCTGGCTTACGCCAAAGGTATTGGGGCAACAAGGGCCGGGGTTATTGAAACCACCTTTACGGAAGAAACGGAGACTGATCTTTTCGGAGAGCAGGCGGTCCTCTGTGGCGGGGTAACGGAATTGGTAAAGGCTGGATTCGAAACGCTGGTTGAGGCCGGTTATCAGCCGGAGATTGCCTATTTTGAGTGTCTGCACGAACTGAAATTGATTGTTGACCTCTTTTATCAGGGGGGTATTCGATACATGCGGTATTCGGTCAGTGATACCGCCGAGTATGGTGATCTGACCCGTGGAAAGAGAATCATCACAGCTGAGACGCGTCGGGAGATGAAACGCATCCTGGAAGAGGTGCAGAACGGCACTTTTGCCAGAGAATGGATACTGGAGAATAAGGCCAATTGCCCGGTGTTCAACGCCTTGCGGCGGAAGGAGACAGAGCATCAAATCGAAGAAGTGGGTGAACGGTTGCGGGCTATGATGAGCTGGCTACAGAAAAAATAGAAGATAACGTAAGGTCAATTCTCATGTTGCAGATCAGAGTCCCTGTCGCCAAGGAAGGTTATCCCTTCGTTTTTATTGCAGCCTTTACGGCTCTGATCGCGGCATTACTAAACTGGGTTGTACTTTCGCTGTTCTTTTGGTGTGTAAGTATCTTTGTACTGTATTTTTTCAGGGATCCGGAGCGAGTTATCCCGACTGATCCGCGGGCGGTGGTTGCTCCGGCCGATGGCAAGATTATACTGATTGAGAAGCTAGCAGATGAGCGTTTTTTGCATAATAAAACATTGAAGATTAGCATTTTTATGTCTGTTTTCGACGTGCATGTCAATCGTATTCCATATGATGGTGTAGTACGGGAAATAAAGTATCAAGCGGGGCAGTTTTTCGCGGCTAATCAGGATCGGGCTAGCTTCGAGAATGAAAATAATGCGCTTATGCTGGACGTGGAGGATGATAAGTGCATGGCCATTGTACAGGTGGCTGGTATTCTGGCCCGGCGCATTGTCTGCTGGGTAGAAAAAGGTGATAGAGTAAGCAAGGGGCAGCGTTTTGGCATGATCCGCTTCGGGTCTCGACTTGACGTCTACCTCCCTTTAAGCACACAGGTAGAGGTTTCCGTTGGTCAGCGAACTGTAGCCGGTCAGAGCATTCTGGGGTATTTGACATGATTCGAAGAAGAAAAAAGAAAAAAAATCAGGAAAGACGTGGTATTTATATCTTACCCAATCTTTTTACGACGGCCAGTCTATTTTGCGGTTTTTATAGTATTGTTTCTTCCATTGGAGGTCGATACTATGCAGCGGCAGTGGCCATTCTCATCTCCTGCGTCTTTGACTTGCTAGACGGCAGGATTGCCCGTTTTACGAGGACGACCAGCCGATTTGGATTGGAATACGACTCTCTTTCTGACCTTGTGGCCTTTGGAGTAGCTCCCGCCATACTGGCGTACCTCTGGGCGTTACAGCCATATCACCGCCTCGGCTGGTTGGCAGCTTTCCTGTTTGTGGCAACGTGTGCGCTGCGGCTGGCTCGGTTTAATAGTCAAGCTTACTATTTTGATGGCCGCTACTTTAACGGCCTGCCTTGTCCGAGTGCAGCAGCCTTTGTGGCTACCAGCGTTTTTTTCCACCAGGCATTAACTGGGATGAGCACAGGGACGTACCAGCATCCAAGTATTCTGGTAATGGTATACGTTCTATCGTATCTTATGGTTAGCACCATCCGGTATCATACGTTTAAGAGTTCAGAGATTTTCCAGAAGAAGCCTTTTCACATGCTTGTCGCGGCAGTGTTGTTGATCATGGTTATAGCTATGGAGCCGCACGTCACACTATTTATTTTGACCGCGACCTATGTTATTTCCGGGCCAGTCTTTTTTGTGGTTTTTTACCGCCGTCAGAGAGCGGAGAAGCTACAGGCAGAAAAAGATTCAACTGTCCTGAGAGAATTACACGGCCATGAAAAATAAGATTAAAGATAAGATTTATATTTTTGATACGACCTTGCGAGACGGAGAGCAATCGCCAGGCGCCAGTATGAACGTCAGCGAGAAGGTGCGCATAGCACACCAGCTCGAAAGATTGAACGTTGACGTAATAGAAGCGGGATTTCCTGTGGCTTCAAAGGGTGATTTTGAGGCAGTACGTGCCGTGGCTAAAGAAATTAAAAATGTCCAAATAGCTGCGTTGGCCAGGGCTAATACCAGGGATATCGACCGGGCTGCAGAGGCCCTTAAAGGGGCAAAATATCCGTGCATACACACGTTTATTGCCACTTCGGACATCCATCTCCAGTATAAGTTAAAAAAAAGCCGGGAAGAAGTACTGGAGATGGCCAGCCAGGCTGTAGGATATGCCCGACGTTATGCAGAGAATGTAGAGTTTTCAGCCGAAGATGCCTCCCGTAGTGACCCAGACTTTGTCTGTCAGGTTTTCGCTTCTGTAATTAAATCCGGGGCGACGGTCCTCAATTTTCCGGATACGGTCGGATATGCTATGCCCGACGAATTTGGAAAAAAAATTAAATATGTTTTGGACAATACTCCGGGCATAGAAAAAGTGAGACTAAGTATACATTGCCATAATGATCTTGGCCTGGCAGTGGCCAATTCCCTGGCTGCGGTAACCAATGGCGCGCGCCAGGTGGAAGTTACCATAAATGGTATAGGCGAGCGAGCGGGCAATGCAGCTTTGGAAGAACTGGTTATGGCTATCCGGACCCGGGCAGATGTTTTGAACGTATATACGGATATAGTTACCGAGCATATCTGTGCATCCAGTCGTCTGGTGACAATGATTACGGGAATACCTGTCCAGCCCAATAAGGCCATTGTGGGTGCAAACGCGTTTGCTCATGAGGCAGGGATTCACCAGGATGGAGTACTGAAGGAACGGACGACTTACGAGATTATGAATCCTTGCAGTATTGGCCTGAGTAAAAGTAGCCTGGTAGTAGGGAAGCACTCCGGCCGCCACGCCTTTAAGCAGAAGCTGAAGGAACTCGGATACAAACTGGGAGAAGCCGACACAGAGCGAGTGTTTGAGAGATTCAAGGAACTCGCAGATAAGAAGAAAACGGTTTTTGATGACGATATTGAAGCTCTGGTTGCGGATGAGGTTTTCCGGGGCAAGGATAAATACAAGTTGGTTTATCTTGGTGTGGTTACCGGAACCGAGGCGGTGCCCACGGCTACAGTGCAGATTGAAATTGACGGAAAAGTTCACCAGGTGGCTGAATTTGGCGTCGGTCCGATAGACGCAACGTTTAATGCTATTACCAAGATTGCCAAGGTTAAAGTAAAATTACTGCGTTTCTCGGTCAACTCTATCACCGGAGGGACAGACGCCCAGGGAGAGGTCACGGTTCGTCTGGAGGAAGATGGTCAGGTGGTCATCGGGCAGGGTGCAGATGCTGACATTATTACAGCGAGTGCTAAGGCATTTCTAAATGCCCTGAATAGACTGGAGTACCTCAAGAAGAACCCGGTTAGGTTGCTTTATTAAAGATTCCGGTATTGGGGACTTAAAGGACAGGTCAGGAGTTGATCTGTCTTTTTTATTAAAGGAAGGCGGCACGGATCATGGGTATGACTATTACGGAAAAAATATTGGCACGTGGTGCGGGAGTGGAGGAAGTTAAACCGGGTCAGCTGATCGAAGTCGAGGTGGACATGGCCCTGGGTAACGACATCACAGCCCCGTTAGCCATTGACACCGTGCGATCATCTGGTGTCAGGCGCGTATTTGATCGGGGAAAAGTGGCTCTTGTTCCGGACCATTTTGTCCCGAATAAAGATATAAAAGCAGCTACTCAGGTGAAGCTTTTGCGTGACTTTGCCAAAGAGTTTGGCATAGTCAATTACTTTGAGTTGGGCGAGATGGGGGTGGAGCATGTCCTTTTACCGGAAAAAGGCCTGGTTTTGCCGGGAGACATTGTCATTGGTGCGGACAGTCACACCTGCACCTACGGCGCCCTAGGTGCTTTTGCTACCGGAGTAGGTAGTACCGATCTTGCGGCCGCCATGATCACGGGCAAAGCATGGCTTAAAGTTCCGGAGTCCATGAAGTTTATTTTTTATGGAAAACGGCAGCCTTTTGTCTACGGTAAGGATGTTATTTTATACGTAATTGGGCAGATTGGCGTCGACGGCGCCCTGTACCGGGCTATGGAGTTTACAGGAGAGGCTGTAAAAGAGATGACCATGGCTGAGCGTTTTACCATGGCTAATATGGCTATTGAGGCCGGGGGTAAAAACGGCATTGTGGTACCGGACGGAATAACAGAGGAATATTTGCGTGGCCGCAGCAAAAGGCCGTACCGCCTTTATATGAGTGACGGGGACGCCGTTTACGTGGAGACTATTGAATATGATGTCTCGAAGATTGAGCCACAGGTAGCTTTTCCACATCTGCCATCAAATACCAGGGGTATTTCGGAGGTAGGGAATGTGCCTATCGATCAGGCCGTGATTGGTTCCTGCACCAATGGACGTTTGGAGGACCTGGAGATTGCTGCTCAGGTACTTAAAGGGCATAGGATCGCCCCTTATGTGCGTCTGATCGTTATTCCGGCTACGCCATGGATTTACCGACAGGCTATGCATGAGGGCCTCTTTGATATCTTTTTGGAGGCGGGTGGCATCATAAGTCCGCCGACCTGCGGTCCCTGCCTGGGCGGGCACATGGGTATTCTGGCTAAAGGCGAACGGGCCATAGCTACGACTAACCGCAATTTCGTTGGTCGTATGGGCCATCCAGAGAGTGAGGTTTATCTGGCCAGTCCGGCGGTGGTAGCAGCGTCAGCTGTGCTTGGCCGCATAGGAGGGCCACGGGAACTCGGAGTGAAGGGGGAATGATGAAATTAACTGGCAAGGTCTGGAAATTTGGTGATAATGTGGACACCGATGTCATCATACCCGCAAGGTATTTGACGACCTTTGATCCAAAAGAATTGGCTAAACACTGTATGGAAGATGCGGATCCTTCTTTTGCCAAAAAAGTGCAGCCTGGAGATATCTTAGTTGCTGGAAAGAACTTCGGCTGCGGATCTTCACGGGAACATGCACCCATCGCCCTTAAGGGTTGCGGCTTAAGCTGTGTAGTAGCCAGGACCTTCGCCCGCATCTTCTTTCGGAATGCGTTCAATATGGGGCTTCTAATTTTCGAGTGTCCGGAAGCGGTTGAGGCTGCAGAGGAAGGCCATACCATGCAAGTGGATGTAGATTCAGGAGAAATTCATATTGTTGAAACAGGTCTTTCGTTTGCTGCACAGCCCATCCCTCCGTTTATGCAGGAACTGTTGGCAGATGGTGGTCTCATACCTCACATTATGAAGAAGGCAAAAGGGAGAAATCTATAAAAGGAGATATATATACTTATGGGAACCACAAATTACAAGATCGCTGTTATTCCTGGAGATGGTACGGGTCCCGAGGTAATTGCAGAGGGGATCAAGGTTCTTAGGGCGGCTGGAGAGTTATATGGAATTACCTATAATTTTACGGAATTTGATTTTGGTGGGGAGCGGTACCTTCGTACCGGGGAGACCCTGCCGGATACAGCAGTCGAAGAGTTAAAAGACTTTCGGGCCATTTATCTTGGCGCTATCGGGCACCCAAAGGTCAAGCCAGGCATTCTAGAAAAGGGTATCTTACTCAAGCTCCGGTTTGCCCTTGATCAGTACATCAATCTTCGCCCGGTCATTCTTTATCCCGGCGTGGATACACCACTTAAGGATAAACGGCCAGAAGACATTAATTTCGTAGTAGTACGTGAGAATACAGAAGGACTCTATGCCGGTGCTGGCGGTGTGTTAAGAAAAGGCACACCAGATGAAGTAGCTGTACAGGAGTCCATAAATACCCGTAAAGGCGTGGAGCGCTGCGTACGCTTTGCGTTTGATTTTTGCCGTCGTCGCAACAAGGACCACAAATTAACCTTATGTGGAAAAACTAATGTCCTTACTTTTGCCTTCGATTTATGGGAACGAACCTTTCATGAAGTGGCCAAAGAATACCCGGATATCCAGACTGATTATGCCCATGTCGACGCCACCTGCATGTGGATGGTTAAGAATCCGGAGTGGTTTGATGTCATTGTTACTGACAACATGTTTGGGGATATCATTACTGATCTCGGTGCCATGATCCAGGGCGGCATGGGTATTGCGGCCGGCGGGAACATAAATCCTGACGGCGTATCCATGTTTGAACCTATCGGCGGTTCGGCACCAAAATATACAGGAAAGAATGTTATTAACCCGCTAGCGGCCATAGCCGCCGGGCAGATGCTGTTAGATAATCTGGGGGAGGAAAAGGCGGCTCGGGCGGTAGAAATCGGTATCATGGAGACAGTGAAGAAGATGGAGAGCCTGGCTGCCGGCAGGATGGGCTATACTACGAAAGAAGTGGGCGATTTTGTCGTAGCAGCCCTCCCGAAGCCTTAGGGATGACTGTAAAGAGAGGATAGCTAAATATGGGTAAGAAAGCTAAGTACAACGTGGCTGTGGCTGGAGCAACGGGAGCGGTTGGTCAGTGTATGATCAAGGTTCTTGAAGAAAGAAAATTCCCTGTGGATGAGATACGTCTCCTGGCTTCCGAACGATCCGTCGGTAAGAAGTTGCCCTTTCGGGGGCAGATGGTTCCGGTTGACCAGCTAACCAAGGATTCCTTCAGAGGGATAGACATCGCCCTGTTTTCGGCAGGAGCGGCGCGTAGTTTAGAATTTGCACCGGCAGCAGCAGCCTCCGGCGCGGTAGTAGTTGACAATTCAAGTGCCTTTCGCATGGATCCGGATGTCCCCCTCGTGGTGCCCGAGGTCAATCCAGCCGATGTCAGTTTGTACACGAAAAAAGGTACCATTGCCAATCCTAATTGTTCGACGATCCAGATGGTAGTAACCCTCAAACCAATCCATGATGCGGCCAGGATTACGCGCATTGTAGTGTCCACCTATCAGGCGGTTTCGGGAACAGGACAGAAAGCGATTACGGAATTGGAGGAGCAGGTTCGGGCCTATGTAACCGGCAAAGAGATGCCCCGAGCTGTATATCCGCATCAAATAGCCTTTAATTGTCTCCCACATATCGACTCTTTTCTCCCTAACGGCTATACTAAAGAAGAGATGAAGATGGTTAATGAAACCAGGAAAATTATGGGCGATGATTCCATCCGCGTAACGGCAACAACCGTCCGAGTCCCGGTTTTCTGGGGGCATTCGGAATCTGTAAACGTGGAAACGGGAAAAAAGATTACAGCGGATGAGGTCAAAAAGCTGCTTCGGAAAGCCCCCGGGGTGGTAGTTGTTGACGATCCAGGGCAAAATCTGTATCCTTTGGCTATAGATGCTGTTGGGCGTGACGAGACCTTTGTAGGCCGTATACGCGAGGACGAGTCCATTGCGAACGGGATCAACATGTGGATTGTCGCTGATAACATCCGTAAGGGGGCAGCGACAAATGCGGTGCAGATAGCCGAGATATTAATTGACAAATATCTGTAGAGTTGATCTGATTCGCATAATGGTAAAATACTGCTGTTAGTTTTTAGTTAGCACCCAAAAGCCCCGAAGGAGGTGTTTTATGGCCCTTCCAGTTACGGACAGAGTTTTGGCCCGGAGGCCTTCTTATGTGCTCGATAAACTCGGCAAAGAGAGCAAAGCCTGCCTGTTAAACTCTAAAGATATTCTGCGAGTACTTAAGGATAAGAAGGTTATAGTCATGGCCTGTAACACGCGTATCAAGCACGTTATCCCCGGGATCATGCGTGCGGCGGAAGAGCTGGACGCAGTGGTGGCCTTTGAACTGGCAAAGAGTGAAGGTCACATAGACGGTGGCTATACGGGCCAGGACCCTGAAACCTATTTTGCTACGGTGACCGGCTATGCAGAGGAAATAAAATTTACGCGACCCTTTTTCATCCATGGTGATCACATTACCGTCAAAAATACCTCGGAGAAAGAAATTGAATCAGCTCGTCAGCTCATTGCTGCGGAACTCGGAGCTGGTTACACTTCGTTTGCCATCGATGCCTCTTTTAATGAATTGCCGGATAATATACGTATTACCGCTGACCTGGCTAAGCCTATCATCGAAAGCGGTATTGGCCTCGAGGTAGAGGTGGGCGAGATAAAGTCTGCCGGTCAGGAAGCCATGTTGACTACCGTAGAGGAGGCCGTGAGCTTTATTTCCGGCCTGAAGGCAAAAGGTGTTTATCCGGATATGCTGGCTATTAATAATGGCTCCAAGCACGGTAATTACCTGGAAGGGGAGAAGATATTTATTGACCTGGAACGAACCGGTCAGGTCTACGAGACCATTAAAGGGGATGGGGTAGTGATTGCTCAACATGGAATTACCGGTACCCCGTTACATCTGGTGGGCCGTTTTGCCGATTACGGCATCCGTAAAGGCAATGTTGGTACACAATGGCAAAATATTGCACATAAAGGACTGCCTGCCGACCTGATGGAGGAAATGAGGACCTGGGCCAGGGAGAACAACAAGGATATAAAAATGGCTACCAAGCCATTCAAGAAGAAAATAGATAGTATCCCGGCGGAAAACAGGAAAAAGATCGCGGACCAGGCGTACGAAGAGGCCAAAGAACTGATAAAAGCATTCCGTGCGGTTGGAACAGCCTCACTGGTCATCGAAGGGCTGTCGTAAGGGGTACTTTTGCGTATTATTGCCGGTTTGGCCAAAGGGCGGGACCTTGCACCGGTGAGGGGAAAGGGTATCCGGCCCACCAGCGATAAGATACGACAGGCTATATTCAATATCTTGAGTTTAAATTGGGATGGGGCCTCGGTACTGGACCTTTTTGCCGGGACTGGCGCCCTGGGCATCGAAGCGCTGAGCCGTGGGGCATCTCTGGCCGTCTTTGTTGACAATCATCCCTATGCCGTCGAGATCATCAAAAAGAACCTTTTGATTTGCGGTTTTCCAGAAAAAGGGCTTGTCTTTAAGAGCAATCCGCTATATGGACTTAAGTTTCTGGAAAGGCTTAAGCTTGATTATGATGCAGTCTTTATTGATCCTCCCTATGGCCATGGTATGGCCCAGAAAATTATGAGGTTGCTGGGCCAGAGTAACTTGATTAAACTGGATGGCGTTATAGTCGTGGAATGTGATAAAGAAGAGATATTATCTTCGCCAGCAGGTTACGAGGCACAGGGTGAAGGAAGAATTTATGGTCGAACCATGGTCAGTTTTTTCAGAAAAGGGCATTTGGAGGAGGAAATAGGTGGATAGGCAGAAACGTCTGGGCGAGACTATTGCCGTTTATCCGGGGACATTTGACCCAATAACCAATGGGCACATTGATGTGGTCAACCGTGCACTTAACATGTTTGACCGTGTTATTATTGCGGTAACGGTAAATCCGGCCAAGAAGCCCCTTTTCAGCATCGAAGAGCGCCTGGAAATGATCCGGTTGACTATTAATGAAAATCCAAGGGTACAAATCGATACTTTTACTGGTCTCCTTATAGATTATGTGAATAGCTGTCAAGCCAACATCATTGTGCGTGGCCTGAGGGCCGTTTCGGATTTTGATTATGAATTTCAGATGGCGTTGATGAATCGCAGGCTTAACCGCAACATCGAAACTGTTTTTCTCATGACCGGATTCCGCTGGATATTCATTAGCTCTACCTTGATCAAGGAGGTGGCTAGTCTGGGAGGATCGGTAGAGGGCCTGGTTCCGGACGTGGTCTGCCGACAGTTGAGTGAGAAGTTTAGGACATCCTGATACATCTTCATCTGAAAACCCGCACCCCGCGCTCTCTGGACATTTCGTTTGTCTCAGACATAAAAAAGCTCTTTGGGCCCTAGAAACTAAGCATAGGATATCTTATACTGCTCTAAGTGCAGATCTGAGTGCGACTGAATAGTAATTTGCTTTTTTATTTTTCGCTCAAGAAGCGCAATTTGCCCGGCCTCTTCGTTTAGAAGCATCTCGCTGATATCTGGATGGACTGAAATAGTGACACTATTAGCTGGTATATCGGCAGCCTCTCGTTCAATCCTTCTGAAGATCTCATAGCACAGGGTTCGCCTCGATTTCAGAGTTCCTTCTCCGTCACAATAGAAACACGGTTCGCAGAGAATGCGGCCTAAACTTTCCCGGGTCCTTTTGCGCGTCATTTCAATCAGTCCTAGTTCAGACATTTTTAGTATGGTGGTTTTACTCTTATCTTTACGCAGGGCTTCGCGCAGGGCATTAAAAACTTCTTCACGATGGGTTTCTTTTTTCATGTCGATAAAATCGATGATGATTAGTCCCCCTATATTGCGCAGCCGTAATTGATAAGCGGTTTCTTTTACCGCTTCCAGATTGGTCTTGAGGATGGTTTCTTCGAGGTTTCTTTTACCAACGAAGCGTCCTGTATTGACATCAATGGCCGTGAGGGCCTCCATTATCTCGATTACTATGTAACCGCCTGACTTTAGCCACACTTTTTTACTCAGTGCCCGGGCCATTTCCACCTCGATGCCGTACGTGTCGAAGATTGGAGTGGCATCTTTATAGAGGTTTACAGATGGTTTTAGGTGAGGAGCAAATGTTTCCATAAAATTGAGTATCTTCTGGTAGTCTTCCTCCGAATCAATAATCAACCGGTCTACTTCCTTTGCAAAAAGGTCGCGAGCGGCTCTCAAGACGATGTCCAGATCTTCGTAGATAAGTGAAAGAACCGGTGCCGAGGCCGCTTTCTTCTGGATATTTTCCCACAGTTTTATCAGGAAGTCCATTTCGACCTGTAGTTTTGAGGCGTCAACCCCTTCGCTTGCTGTACGGGCGATAAAACCAACGCCGGGGGGTTTAACGGCCTCGATGATCTCTTTGAGGTGCTGCCGTGCCTCCTCGTCTTCAATGCGGCGGGATACACCAACATGTTCGGTCATGGGCATAAGTACCAAATTACGCCCCGGCATGGTAATATAAGACGTTAACCGTGCTCCTTTGGTTCCCAAGGGCTCTTTGGAGACCTGGACCAGTATATCCTGGCCATCATGTAAAAGGTCTTCAATGTTTAGTGACGGTGCCACGTAATATTTTGTATCTTCATGTAATCCCGCGGCCGCTTCACTTTCCACATCTGCAGAAAGCATGGTCATTTCATAATCGGTAATCTGATTGTATATGTCCGCGGCGTGAATAAAGGCTGTCCTTTCCAATCCTATATCGACAAAGGCTGCCTGCATCCCGGGTAAGACCCTTGTAACCCTGCCTTTGTATATATTGCCGATGATACTTTTTTCTAAGCTACGTTCTACGTAGAATTCAACGGCTGAACCGCCTTCCAATAAGGCTACGCGGGTTTCGTAGGGTGAAGCATTTATAATCAGCTCTGCTGGCATAGGGATACCCCCTCCTTTTCTGGTGTACCAGGTAGTTTCAGTATACGAAGGTTCAACACCTCTTCTTCAGAAAGGTCAAAGATAGACTTCAGTATTTCAGCCGGTTTTGCTACAGCTTTTTGATCGCTGGCCATGGATAGGGCAATAGTTTGGGCATCGATATACTGTAAAGCTTTCACCAGCGGTTTTACGTCAACTTTGCGTGTTTTTTCTTTTCTTTTTTGGGTTATAGGGAATTCCTCTGCTGAGAGGAAGCGCTGTATGGGGCCGTTGGTAAAAATGGCATTATCTGAGCGAATTCTGTAATAGCTTATTCCTGTGCCGGGGGTGGTTGGGGTTATCTTGTCTGCGCCATAAATAATGAGACCCTCGGGCATTTCCTTTTGGAGAAGAGAAGCCAGTTCTGCCGGCTTAATCTGCCCGAACGTGGTTAAGTCCACATATTCGGCGACACTTTCTGTTCCAACCGGCAGGGCAGGGCTGAAGGCCATTTTCGGCATGGGATGAAATCCTTTAGAATAGACAATATCAATACCGGCCCTTTTCAAAGCTCGACTGAAAATCCTGGTCATTTCCAGATGGCCGAAGAAGCGAGCCTGCTCTAACTTTCCGTAGTAGACCCTTAGGCGAATGGTTTCTCTTAATTCCGTACATCTTGACGGCGTGAAAGTGTCCCGATAGGGTTCTGAAAGCCGGATAGTTCGTGTCTTTCCATCGCAGACGCCACAATGGATGCATCCATTCTTACGACAATCTGGAGTGGTTTCAGCGAGCACAGCTTTCTTTCTCTCGTCCAGAAGGAATTCTTTCGCCACGCGGCTGTCTATGTGTTCCCAGGGCAAGAGTTGGTCAAGCTCTCGTTTTCTTATATAAGATTGCAGTTCCAGACCGACTTCAGTAGCGGCTTGTTGCCAGAGGGAGAATCGGAAGTAGTCGCCCCAACTATCGAGCCTACAACCAATCCGGTAGGCGTGTTCAATAAGACTGACTAAACGGCGGTCACCTCTTGAGAAGACTCCTTCCAGGAAACTCTGGTGTGGATCGTGCCATTTGACCTGAATTCTTCGCCCCTGTAAGGCATTTTTGAGGTAGCTTAGGCGGTGCCGGCTTTCCTCGACACTTATCTGAGGTTCCCACTGGAATGGTGTATGCGCCTTGGGGACGAAGGTTGAGACAGCGACATTGATCCGGCAGGTTCGGTCTGTATGACGACCGCACGCTAACACTCGCCTGGTCAGATCGGTTATTCCGTCAAGATCTTCGTAAGTCTCAGTTGGCAGGCCAATCATGAAGTATAGCTTCAGAAGGTTCCAACCGGCCTGGAATGCCTCCTTTGCTGTGGCCAGGAGGTCTTCTTCGGAAATGGTCTTATTAATAACGGATCTCAGCCTGACTGTACCGGATTCTGGCGCGAGCGTGAAGCCTGTTTTACGAACTCGCTTTATCTCAGATATGATTTCAGGAGTGAGGGTGCCAACGCGTAAAGATGGCATGGAGATAGCTACGTGTTTTGAGGCGTAACGATTCATAAGAGCCATGATGAGAGGTTCAAGGTTTACATAGTCTCCTGTGCTGAGGGAAAGGAGTGAAACCTCTTCATGTCCCGTGATAGCCAGGCATTCTTCGGCAATTCGGATGACCGTATCAGGGTGCCTTTCGCGGACCGGTCGGTAGATTACGCCTGCCTGGCAAAAACGACAGCCACGGGTACAGCCTCGCGATATCTCCAGGCTGATCCGGTCATGAACTGGCTGCGTATAAGGGATGATGGGTCGCACCGGGTACGGAGCCGGATCAAGGTCGTTAACTACCCGCCGTGATACCTTTGCATAATTAGCCTTGAGTGGTTCCATAGCCCTGATACTTCCTTCTGCGCCATAGGATACCTTGAAATATGAGGGTATATAGATACCTTCTATCTGGGAAAGAAACTCTAGAAGCCTGTCTTTGCCTCCGGCGCTTTCCTTCCAGTGCTGGTAGGTGTTTGCTATTTCAACTACGGCCTCTTCCCCATCACCGAACAGGATAGCATCGAAAAAGTCGGCCACCGGCTCGGGATTCGCGGTGCATGAACCACCGGCAATGACCAGTGGGTAATGTTCGTCTCTTTCTCTGGCCTTAAAGGGAATGCCTGCCAGGTCCAGTACCGTAAGCACATTTGTGTAACAAAGCTCGTAGGGAAGCGTAAAACCGAGGATGTCGAACTCCCGGAGCGGTTTTTGCGATTCGAGAGATAGCAGCGGGAATTTTTGGCGGCGCAGAAGTCTTTCCAGATCCAGATCGGGGACAAAAGCTCGCTCTGCCAGGTAATCCTCCTTACTGTTTAAAATGTGATAGAGGATAGATAGTCCAAGGTGAGACATCCCTATTTCGTATAAATCGGGGAAGATAAGAGCTACTCGTACCCGTGCTTTCTGCCAATCTTTGTGAGTGGCATTTATCTCGGTGCCCAAGTAACGGCTTGGTTTTCTTACATTGATGAGGAAGGGGTATGACAATTATAGATTCCTTTTCGTGTCAAGTACTTAAAAGTACATAAAGCTATCAGAAAAAGACCATGTTGGCAACAAAATGCGGTGACTGCCTGGCGAAAGAAGGCCGAATAGGGGGACCGTAATATCCTTACCATGGATTTGTACTGCTCTGGATATTCACGAAGATTAAGCATTTGCGCGCCTTCCAGGAGTTGATGCGGGCCATATCCTTGCCGGGGTTGCTCCGGCGGGAAAAACGGAACCTTGATCTGGTTAGGTGAGGCGGGCTAATAGAGCAAGTATTTGGATCGCAGATTCCGGAACTCTTCAAGTCGGTCCTGCCAGCGCAGCACGATGGAGTTAGGATCCTCGCCATCCTTGATAGCCTGCAGGACCCAGGGCGCCCCAATGAGTCCTAACGTCCTGTCAAGCTGGAACTCCCTAGGGAAAAGTTGGTAAAGTGCCGCGGCGATTTCCACTCCCAGGGCCGCGGGATCGAGCGCCTGGCGATCGACCAGGACGATCTGGACGCCGTGGCATACTGTGTTTTCAAAGCGATTGCTCGCCGGCGCGAAGTCCACCGGCATAAAGCGGACGCCTTGAATTTTACGGTTGTTCAAATACGCCGCGACTTCTTTGGCATCGATCCAGGGAGCACCGAGAAGTTCAAAGGGCTTGTCCGTTCCCCGCCCTACGCTCACGTTTGATCCCTCGACCACCGCCACTCCGGGATAAAGGGTAACTTGCGTGAGAGTCCGGAGGTTTGGTGACGGGTTTACCCACAGCAGCCCGGTCTCGTCGTACCAGTCAGTGCGCTCGTAGCCGTGCATTTTGATGACGTGCAATGTGACACCGATCTTGTTCTCGGCGTTGAACATTTGCGCTAATTCTCCCACGGTCATACCGTGCCGGATGGGCAGCGGAAAGTAGCCGGTAAAGGATTTCAAATCCTCTTCCATGACCGGTCCCTGGACCAGCGAGGCGGTGATGGGGTTAGGTCGGTCTAAGACGTAGAAAGGAATTCCCTTCCGGGCTGCGGCTTCCATGGCGTAGGCCATGGTGGTGATGTACGTATAAAAACGGACGCCAGCATCCTGGATGTCAAAGACGAGGGCATCCAGACCCTCCAGCATCATTTCCGTAGGGCGATAGACCTCCCCGTACAAACTGTAAATGGGCAGACCGGTCTTGGGCTCGCGGATAGAACTCAGT